>CBDUWG010000214.1:0-4120 GCA_965370845.1 uncultured bacterium | reverse complement strand
ACCTCCACCAACCTGCGATACAAGTACGGTAATAACCTTCGCTGTGATACCAAACAGGCTCTATTGATTAAAAAACCACAAGATTATAAGTTGCCCGCCTATAGTTTCAACACCACCTACATCATCGCTAAAGAGAACTATTACTTCGTCTATCCCACAAAGTTTCACGAGTATCAGCGCCAGTACAGGAATAGTTTTCAGCATGGGGGCATCTCTTTAGAGGAGATGATACTCCCGGTGGCAGTGATGAGGCCCAAGTAGATGAGTGGGTCGGAACCTTCCCAGGTGGAGACCAACAGCGTCGAGGAGACCAGAGCCCTGGGCGAACGATTGGGAAGGCAGTTAAATCGGGGGGATGTGGTGGCGCTGATGGGCGATTTGGGCAGTGGCAAGACATCCCTGGTTCAGGGAATCTGTCGCGGACTGGGGGTGAAGGGTGTGGTCAACAGCCCCAGTTACACCATCGTCAACGAATACGCGGGCCGCTGTTCCGTGTATCATCTGGATTTTTACCGCCTGCATGGTCGGGAGGACCTCCTGTCTCTGGGCTACGAAGAGTATTTTTACGGGGATGGGATCTGCCTCATCGAGTGGGCGGAGAGAGCTGCCGATCTGTTGCCTGCCCAGCGGGTTGAGGTGCATTTGATAAGGGGCAGGGGCACGCGGAGAACCATCGCCATCAGGAGGATGGGCGAGAATGCGGGTTCTGGCAGTGGAGACGGCCACTCCTCTGGGCTCAGTAAGCCTGGTGGATGAGGATGGCGTAATTTTAGAGCGTGAGTCAGGGGCGGTGAGCAAAAGCTCGGCCTGGCTTCTGCCGGCCATTCGTGATTTGCTGGCCACAGCCCGGCTGTCCCTGGAAGAGGTGACCGGCTTTGCCGTATCAGCGGGTCCGGGATCTTTCACCGGCCTGCGCATCGGTCTGAGCACCGTCAAAGGGTTGGCATTGGCCACGGGGAAGCCGATGGTCGCAGTGCCCACTCTTGATGCTCTGGCGGAGATGATCCCCTTCTGTCGCCATCCGGTCTGCCCCATTCTGGATGCCCGAAAAAAAGAGGTTTATGCGGCCCTGTACCGTCACCTGCCAAAAGGGGGTGTTCGCCGGCAGGGTGACTATCTCGTTCTAGCGCCCCGTGATCTGGCCTGCATGATTACCGGGAAGGTTCTTTTTCTGGGCACAGGGGTCGATCTTTACAGAGATCTGATGATGGAGCTTCTGGGGAAGAGGGCTCTTTTTGCCTCAGCCCACTTCCGGCATCCGCGGGCTTCTGCCGTTGGTCGACTGGGCTTGCGTCGGCTGGTCCGGGGTCAAGCAGACGATTTGGACCGTTTGGAACCGCTGTACGTGCGGCCATCGCAGGCGGAGTTGATCAGGAAAGGTCGCTTGGAAGGATGAAATCGAGACTAAATAGAGAGCCGGTCCTGCGGCCCATGCGGGAGTCGGACCTGGATCAGGTATTAGCCATAGAAGCGGCTTGTTTCTCTAATCCCTGGTTGAGAACGAGCTTTCTGTTCGATCTCTATTCGGAGGATTCCTGCTGTATGGTTGCCCGACTGGGCAAAGAAGTATCGGGATTTATCATCGGGTGGTTCGTTCTGGACGAGCTGCACGTTCTCAACCTCGCTGTTGATTCCCAGTACCGGCGAAGGGGGGTGGGTGAGGGGCTGCTGAAATTTCTCCTGGGCAGGGCGGAAAAAAGGGGTTGTCGGCGGGCGACTCTGGAGTTGCGGGGTTCTAATGAGGCAGCCCTGAACCTATATGAGAAATACGGATTCCGGCCAATGGCCATCAGAAGAGCTTACTATCGGCAACCGGTGGAGGACGCCGTGTTGATGTTGATGGATTTCCGCGCCGACTCAAGAAGAGATCCGGCCGGCATGGAGGTTCGGGATGGAATGGTTTCAAAGGGTTAAGCGTGGTCTCAAGATCCAGAAAAAGAAGGATATCCCCGATGGCCTGTGGATAAAATGCGAGAGTTGCGGGGAGATCATCTACAAAAATGAGCTGGAGAGAAATTGCTGGGTTTGCTCCAAATGCCAGTATCACTTCCGGATCAACAGCGCCCAGTATGTGCAGGTTCTCATGGACGATGGCCAGCTGATGGAGCTCGATCCTGATCTTACCTCGGCCGATCCGCTGAAGTTCAAGGATACCAAGAAATACTCCGATCGCATAAAAGCGGCCATGCAGAAGAGCAAGATGAAGGCGGCGGTGCGGGTGGGCGCCGGTAAGATCGCCGGGCGGCCGTTGGTGGCAGCCTTTCTCGATTTCAGTTTCCTGGGTGGCAGTATGGGCTCGGTGGTGGGAGAGAAGATTGCCCGGGGTATACGCCATGCCATCGAGAAACGATGCCCGATAGTGATTCTCTCCAGCTCCGGGGGTGCCCGGATGCAGGAGGGGATACTTTCCCTGATGCAGATGGCCAAAACCGCTGCTTTCCTGGGTCAGCTCTCCGATGCCGGGCTGCCGTATATCTCCATCCTCACCCATCCGACTACTGGCGGAGTCTCGGCCAGCTTTGCCATGTTGGGCGACGTGAATGTCGCCGAGCCGGGAGCCCTCATCGGGTTTGCCGGACCCCGGGTCATCGAGCAGACCATCGGCCAGGAGCTGCCCGAGGGGTTTCAGCGCACAGAGTTCCTTATGGATCACGGCTTTATAGATATTATTGTGCCCCGCAGAGAGTTGAAGGCTAAAATCGCCACGCTGTTGGAGTTTCTCTGGGATGAGCAATCCTGAGATGAAGGGCGGCGCCTGGTCAACATACCGGAGTGCTCTCCAGGAGCTTTACGGCCTGGGCAAGTTCGGGATCAAGCTGGGGTTGCACAATATCTTCTCCCTGTTGGAAAGCCTGGACGATCCGCACCACACATTCCCCTCTATTCACGTAGCCGGCAGCAATGGAAAGGGCTCCACAGCAGCCTGCCTGGCAGCAGTCCTTCAGGCCGCCGGTTTCCGCGTTGGTCTGTATACCTCCCCACATTTGGTGGATTTTCGGGAACGCATACGGGTGGATGGAAAGCTCATCTCCCCCGGGGGAGTGGTCCGTCTCTGGAAACAGGTCCGCCCCCGGGTCAGGGAGCTGAAGGCCACCTATTTCGAGGTGGTCACCGCCATGGCCTTCGAGCACTTCCGGGACAGGAAGGTCGATGTCGCCGTGGTGGAGGTGGGCCTGGGCGGGCGCCTGGACGCCACCAACGTCCTTTTGCCTGATGTTGTCGTGATCACAAATATTTCCCGGGAGCACACTCAATGGTTGGGCACCCGGTTGGATAAGATCGCCCGGGAGAAAGCCGGGATCGTCAAGCAGGGGATTCCAGTTGTCTGTGCCGAGACCAGGAAGACCCCCCTGGGGGTCATCCGGCGGATCTGTCATCGTCAAAAAGCACCTCTTCACCTGGTGGATGAGGAGCTTAGCTGGGAGGTGCAGAGGATCTCACTGGGGGGAACTGATCTTTTGGTCAAGTCCCCGGGGGAGGATTGTGGCCAGCTCCACCTGAGCCTGGCCGGCCGGCACCAGGTGCGCAACGGGATGACAGCATTGCTGACCGTACAAATTTTGCGCAATATCGGCTGGCAGATCTCGATGACGGCTATAGGTGAGGGTTTCAGTCTTGTGCACTGGCCGGGACGGCTGCAGGTTGTCCGTGAATCCCCCGTGATCCTGCTGGATGTGGCTCACAATCCCGCGGGAAGCAAAACTTTGAGTGTTGCCCTGAGGGAGTTGTTGCCCGATAAAAAGATTCGCTTCGTCTTCGGGGTTCAGGAGGACAAGGAGTGCGCGGCCATGTTCCGCAACCTGGCCCCCCTGGCCGAGGAATTCTACCTGACCAGGGCTCAGTGGAAGGGTGCCAAAGATCCCCAGGAACTGGCCCGGGAGGTAAAAGCCGTGGGAGTCTCCTTTCGTGTCCATCCCCGGGTGAAAGAGGCTGTCGTGGCCGCCCTGGACCGGGCCGGCCCCCGAGATGTGGTCTGCGTCACCGGGTCGCATTTTGTGGTCGGGGAGGCGATGGAGGTGTTGGGGGTGAGGGCGTAGGACGTGTTCGTGGGAGCGGTGGGTCGGGTGGGGCAAATTTTCAATGATGTTTTTAGAGGGGGAAGTATCCCCCTCGCTCCGGC
>CBDUWG010000213.1:0-4136 GCA_965370845.1 uncultured bacterium | reverse complement strand
CACATCGGGGTGTTGAAGGCCCTTGAGGCCGAGGGCATACCTATCGACATGGTGGCCGGCACCAGCATGGGCTGTATCGTGGGGGGGCTTTACGCCGCAGGCAACTCGCCGGAGGATCTGCAGCGCATGTCCGCTGAGATCGACTGGATGCGGATTTTTATCGATGATCCTTCCCGGGCCAGTCTCTTATTAACACAGAAATGGGGCGAGCATAAAAGCCTTGTGCGGCTCAGGTTTGACGGTTGGCGGCTGAGCTTGCCAGCGGGCTTTACCTCGGGGCAGAAGTTATCCGACCTTCTGGCCGAACTGACCATGACGGCCAGCTATAAAGCGGAGGGGAACTTCGACAAACTGAAAGTACCTTTTCGGGCCGTGGTCACAGATATAGTCAGCGGCCAGAGCATCGCCATCGGAGAGGGAGATCTGGGAGAAGTGCTCAGGGCCGGGCTGGCCGTACCGCTTATTTTCACTCCTGTGGAAAAGGGCGATATGCTGCTTGCCGATGGCGGCCTATTGGATATCATCCCGGTGGATGTGGCCCGGGAAATGGGCGCCGATGTGGTGGTCGCCGTGAACGTGACCTCTGCCCTGTCTTCGCGGGAACAATTGGAGAATCCCTGGGCCCTGACCGAGCAGATCATCAATATAATGACGCAGGGGCCCATGCTGGCCAGCCTGGCCAGCGCTGATGTGATTATCACCCCTGATATGGGCAGCCATCTGTCCTATGACTACAGCCACACAGACGAGCTGATTCTCGCTGGCGAACAGGCGGCCCTGGCGGCATTGGACGAGATTCGGGAGCGTATTGGGATGTGCCAAGAGCCCCGGGGAGACACCACGGCCTTTGTGATCAGCTCCGTGGAAATTCAGGGAGAGAAGGACCTCTTCGCCCCTGCTCCCGCCGTGCCCATTTACCCTGGCGACAAAGTCAGCGAGCGGAAAATTCGAGAGGTTCTGCGGGCGCTCTATGAGCGGGGCATATATAGGGATGTATACGCCAATGTGCGGGTGGATGAGGGCGGTATGGGGATAACCTTTCATCTTGAGGAAATGCCAGTTTTCTCCGGTTACCAGATCTCCGGAAACCTCCTTTTTCCAGATGAACAGCTTTTGAGAAATAGCAGCTTGAAGCCCGGGCAGGTTGTCGATCTTCAACTGGCCAACGAAGATCTGCAAGCGATGTTGGACAATTATCACTCCCGGGGCTTTGCTCTGGCCCGCTTTAAGCATGTGGAGTTTGAACAGCGGGCTGGCATCATCCGCGGTGAAATCGAGGAAGGGGCTATCCAGACAGTCAGGTATTTGGGTAATGAGAAAACCAAGTGCTGGGTTTTGTCCCGGGAGTTGACGATAAAGAAAGGGGATATCTTCAATCTCCGGCGGGCAGGTCGGGGGATAGACAATATTTACGGCACCGGCCTGTTCGAGAAGGTGGCTATGGAGATTCGACCGGGGAAAGAGGGCGCCGTTCTGCTGATCAGGGTCAAGGAAAAGGAATCGGTTTCCCTGGGTCTGGGAGCTCGTTATGATCTGGAGAAGGACGGGGAGGGTTTTGTCGTTCTGGGAGATGAAAATTTCCTGGGCGTGGGAAGCAAAATCGCCCTCTATGTTCAGGGGGGAAGACGCCGGGAAAAGTATCAGATGAGCCTGAAGGCCGATCGCATCTTCAAAACCTATTTGAGCTTTGATTTCAAGGGGTTTGTCAGCAAAAGGGATTGGGCTGCATACTCCGGCGGCGATGAAATCGGTCGATATGTGCTGGACAGGCGTAGTGGCCGATTATTTTTGGGCCGGCACATAAGAAGGTTCGGTATGGTATCCGTGGAGGGGCGTGCTGAACACGTGAAATATATATCCAAGTGGGGTGATGGCTACCCCCACGGTACGAGAGAGATTCGCAGCCTCACCCTCCGCTCTCTGATGGACACCATGGACCGGTTCCCGTTTCCCACAAAGGGGAACATCATCAGCGGATATATGGAGATCGGAACTCCCTTTTTCGGAGGAACAGAAGAGTTCCGCAAGATCTTTGTCTCCCTGGAGTCCTATAGCACCATCTGGTCCCGGCATACCTTTTTAGCCCGGGGATGCCTGGGGTTAAGCGAGAGCCCGCTGCCATTTTCGGAGCAGTTTCTGCTTGGAGGGAATCGGGAACTATTCGGTTACCGTGAGGGAGAGCTGCGGGGGAATAAGCTCTTTCTGTTAAACTTGGGCTATAGAATGGAGCTGGTCAGAAGATTCTATTTTAGGACCCGTTACGATGTGGGCAACGTATGGGAGAATGAGCTGCAGATAAAGTGGAAGACCACCAAACACGCCATCGGGGTCAGCCTGGCCCTGGACACACCCCTGGGTCCCATCGCGCTCACATATGGCCGGGCAAGCGAAGGACAGGAGCGGGTCTATTTTTCCGCGGGCTACCAGTTCTGATCTGTAGGGGAAAGAGGTGTGTTCAAATCGTTGTGGTCGTTATCCGCTCCGAGAGCCGGTGTGTTGCGCAATTGACCAGACCCGTCATCACGGCGGGTTTTTTGCCCCTTTGCGGGTTGAGCCCCACAGTGGAACCTCATTTTTCGTTAGAATCAGGGGATGGATGCGCGGAGAGTTTTTTTTGCAGACGCCGGGCGTCCTCTCGTCTCAGCTTCACGCGCAGCGAGATCTCTGTGGGGTGGTCGCCCCTTTCCAGAACCTGGCCGGCAGTGTAAATCTGAGAGAGAAGCTTGAGATTTGAGAGAGGCAGGTGCAGGGTTAGCTCGATCATCTGCTGGTCGAAGTGTCGGAGAAGCTCCTCAGCTAACTGCTCCATACCCTCTTCGTGAAGCGCGGAGATAAAAACGGCATGAGGATTTTCCCGGCGTACCCGGGCTATCAGCTCGGGGAAACGGGACACTTTATCGATCTTGTTGAAAACCAGCATGAGTGGGCGGGTATGAGCGCCCAGCTCCACTAAAACGCCGGACACCGCCTTCATCTGTTCCTCGAACTTCTCGTGGCTGATGTCGATGATGTGCAGGAGCAGATCTGCCACCACCAGCTCATCCAGGGTGCTGTGGAAGCTGGCGATGAGATGATGGGGTAGCTTCCGGATCAGGCCGACGGTGTCGGTGATCAAGATCTTTTTTCCGTCATTCAGCTGAACGGCCCGGGTTGTGGGATCGAGAGTGGCGAACAGCTTGTCCTCGGTGTAGATGTCCGCTCGGGAGAGAGCGTTGAGAAGAGTAGACTTACCCGTATTAGTGTAGCCCACCAATGCCACGGTGAACTCGTGCCGTCTTTTTTCCCTATGCACCTCTCGCCGCTTGGCGATGCGCTTCATGGTTGTGGAGAGATCGGCAATGCGCTTTCTTACCCGCCGTCGATCCACCTCTAACTGGGTCTCACCGGGACCGCGAGTGCCGATGCCGCCCTCCTGCCGGGACAGGTGGGTCCACTGACGGGTCAGGCGAGGCAGCAGGTACTGCAACTGGGCCAGCTCCACCTGTGTCTTGGCCTCTCGGGTTTTGGCCCGCCGGGCGAAGATGTCCAGGATCAGGCCGCTGCGATCTATGATTTTGGCGTCGATGGCTCGCTCGAGATTCCGGGCCTGAGCCGGGGTCAGATCGTCATCGAAGACGACCAGAGTGGCTTTTAGCTCGCTGACCCGCCGGGCCACCTGTTCGACCTTGCCCTCCCCGATGAAGATGGCTGGATCAGGCTTGGTTCGCATCTGGATCATCGTCTCTAACACGTCGGCGCCGGCCGTGTTGACTAGCAGAGCCAGCTCTTCAAGGCTGTCCTCTGGAGGCCAGCCATCGCTGTACGGCAGCTTCACGGCCACCAGGATGGCTTTTTCGCGTGCATTGTTGGGTTGGGTTTCGTACATGAAAGGATCCTTAAACTAACTCGAAACTCGAAGCTGAAAGACAAAATCTCTGGCTAATTTCACTTATCGAACATCGAGCTCCGTTTGTCTTCGTCGAAGCTCGTTACTGATAAGAACACAAGCCACTTCGATCTCATCTCCGCGAACTCTCTAAACTCTCTGAACTCTCTAAACTCTCTGAACTCTCTAAACTCTCTAAACTCTCTAAACTCTCTGAACTCTCTAAACTCTCTAAACTCTCTAAACTCTCTAAACTCTCTAAACTCTCTAA
>CBDUWG010000212.1:0-4141 GCA_965370845.1 uncultured bacterium | reverse complement strand
ATGAAAACCCCTACTGACTGGATTCTAGATACTGGATTCTGGTTAGTAATGTGCTCAATTCCAGATTTATGCAAATTTGAATCTATATCTTCTTGGACTAAGTTATTTGCCAGCATCGAGGATCGAGGATCAAGGATCGGTTTTATCTTTTCATCCAGCATCCAGGATCCAGGATCGGGTTTTTTACTCCTCCGGCTCCAGCTCCACAATAATCTGCCCGGCATCTACCAGATCTCCCGCCGCGGCGCAAACCTTCTTTACCCGGGCCCGGGCCGATGCTTTCAACTCATTCTCCATCTTCATGGCCTCCACGATGGCCAGGGTTTGGTTTTTCTCCACCACATCGCCTTCGGAAACCTGAAGTTTTACCACCTGGCCCGGCATGGGAGAGACCAGGGCATAGTCTGTTTTAAACGCCTGTGTCTGAGCGGCCACTCCCGCCCCGGCGGATTCGCGGACCTCCTCCAGGACGAATTGCCTGCCCCCGATAGAGATGAATTTCCTACCACCCTCCTCGGCCATATAGACGGTCACCGAATGTCCATCGATGTCCAACAAGATGCAATTATCCGATATGGGCTGCACATGGACCTCTAGCTGTCTGTCTCCGAAATGCGCCCGGTACAGACCGGATTCAGAGAATAGAGAAAGCTGGTGAGTCGTATCCCCGATGATAAACTGGAATGTCCTGCCAAAGGATCGCGCCATATTGTTTTTACCTTCCTGAATACCACCTTATTATGATTCACTCAACCGGTCTGACCAGAAACCCTTCCGGCAACTCTCATTGTCCCCCCACCCGCCATCTACCCCCCATTTGCCAGGGAGTCATCTGCCTGATCGAGGAGGAGGAACTCCTGCCCGGCTGGCCAGCTTCCCCCCGGACACCCACGGCCGCGGCCGTCAGGATCACCTCTAACAGTTGCTCATCGGCTTCCTCTTTCCATGGCATCATGTACTTGTCGATGAAATCAGTATGGGTGTTGCCGGCGATGAACTCCGCATGGGCAATAACATCTTGCAGAAAACCAATGCTGGTTTGAATCCCCAGAATGACCGTCTCAGAGAGGGCAGAGAGCATCCTCTTTCTTGCCGCCTCTCTGTCTTCTCCCCAGACGATCACTTTGGAGAGGATGGGATCATAGTGAACCGGTACCTGGCAGCCGGAGTATATGCCGCAGTCATGCCTTACCCCTGGACCTCCAGGCTCCCGCAAAAAGGCCACCCTGCCCGATGAGGGCATGAACCCTTTGGCCGGATCCTCAGCGTAGATGCGGCACTCTATGGCGTGGCCGTTCCGGCGCACGTCTTTCTGGCTAAAGGACAGCTTCTCTCCCCAGGCAACGGCGATCTGCTGCCGGACCAGGTCAACCCCCGTGGTCAACTCGGTGATGGGATGCTCCACCTGAAGTCGTGCGTTCACCTCTAAGAAATAAAAATGACCGTCATCGTCCAATAGAAACTCCACCGTCCCCGCGTTTGTGTAGCCCGCGGCCTTGATGGCCTCCACGGCAACTGCTCCCATTTTTGTCCTCAACTGATCGTCCAGGGCCACCGAGGGGGTCTCCTCGACGATCTTCTGGTGCCTGCGCTGGATGGAGCACTCCCGTTCGAAAAGATGAACCACGTTGCCGTGGGTGTCGGCCAACACCTGAAACTCCACATGACGCGGCGCGGGAAGGTATTTCTCCAGATAAACGGACTCATCCCCAAAGGCTCCTCCGGCCACGCGCATGGAGGCCTCCACCGCATCCTTCAGTTCCCGGGGTGAATTGATCACCACCATTCCCTTGCCGCCACCGCCTGCCGAAGCCTTGATCAGCACGGGATACCCGATCTTCTTCGCCTCGGCCGCGAAACGGGCCGGATCTGTCCCTTTGCTCTTCATCCCGGGGATGATGGGAATACCCGCTTTGCTCATGGTCACCCGCGAGGCCACTTTGTCTCCCACCAGAGCCAGGGCGTTCGAGGTGGGCCCGATAAAGACCAGGTCTTCTTCCTCGCACCGTCTGGCGAAACTGGTATTCTCGGACAAGAAGCCGTACCCGGGATGAATGGCCTGGGCCGCTGATTTTTTGGCGGCGTCCACGATGGCTTCGATGTTCAGGTAGCTTTGAAGAGGAGCCGGTGGACCAATGCACAAAGCATGGTCGGCCATCTGGACGTGCAGTGACTCCCTGTCCGCCTCGGAGTAGACGGCCACCGTAGAAATACCCAACTCACGACAGGCCCTGATCACCCTCACGGCGATCTCGCCCCGATTGGCCACAAGCACTTTTCTCAGGTCCATCACCTTCGTCCTGAAAGGGTTGAGTTCTCAAACCTGCTGACCACAGCATCCGGTTTTTAGCTTTCAGCAGTCCATTTCGGCTTTCTCTTCTCCAGAAAGGCCGACATTCCCTCCTGGCCCTCCCGGCTGATTCTCAATTGGGCGATGACCTCGGCGGTGTAAGCCCTCACCTCATCAAAGCTCATCCCCGGGACCCGGCGAAGAAGCTCCTTACAGGTGCTCAGTGCCTCGGGCCCGCTGGTTAAAAGCTGCTCCACACGCTCCTGGACAGCTCTGTCCAGATCCTCCAGGGGCACCACCTGGTTGACCAGCCCGAAACGCTGGGCTTTTTCGGCCACCAACCGTTCCCCCGTCAGCATAAACTCCCGGCAGGCGCTCTCCCCGGCCCGCCGGACCACATAGGGGGAGATAACCGCCGGAACCAGACCCAGCTTGACCTCGCTGAGGCTGAACCTGGCCGTCTGGGCGGCGATGACCAGATCGCAGGCGGCCATTAGACCGGCGCCACCTCCTATGGTCGCACCGTTCACCCGGGCGATGGTCGGCAGAGGCAGGGAGTAGATAGTGTACATCAGCTCGGCCAGCCGCTTGGACCCCTCCAGATTCTCCTCAAAGGAGAAATCCTTCACCTTTCTCATCCAGTTCAGGTCGGCCCCTGCACAAAAAGACCTGCCCTGACCGGTGAGAACCACTACTCGTGTTTCTCGGCCATCCTTCAGCGAGTCGAAGACATCCTGGAGCTCCCGTATCATCGACTCGTTGAAAGCGTTGTGCACCTGGGGCCGGTTCAGGGCGATGCGCGCCAGCGGACCATCATGGGAAACGAGGATGGTTTGGTACTGTTTGTGGTGCGTCATGGACATTCTCTCCATATGGTGTTTTCTGTGACATCTAGTCGTGAAAAGAAAGAGGTTAGGGGGCAGGGGTTAGGGGTTGGTGACCCTGGAAAGACAGGGGCTATGGATCATGGGTTAGGGACCCTACCCCCATTCTTTTCAACTTGTTGAGATAACATAAGCTTTTTGGTTCTATTCTTTTCCCTAACCCCTAAATCCTAAACCCTTTGTCTTTCATCCTCTTCAATTTGCAATGCGACCTTCGAAGAAGGTCGTCCAGCTTCCAGTTTCGTCGGTTGCAAAAAATCACCACTATTCTGGAGGAATCCCAACTACACCCGGAAAAGAATTGCGGTGACGAGCTTCTTCCTGCTCCAGTAACGGATCCACCAGGCTTCTTGGCAGGCGCATCATCCGGTAAACGGTCTCGCGACGATCCTTTCTGGTGGCCGGGTTCAGCCACACCCATACCACCTCTCCCTGGCTGGTAACCTCAAAAACACGCCCCTTGTTTGTCTCACAGACAAGAGTATTCCCATTGGCAAGCCGCTGGGCTGAACCTCCGCCAGAGGTGAAAAAATCCCCCGGCGGCGAGGCCACATACTCCCAGACAATTTTCCCGGTGGAGGGATCAAGCTCTATTACCCGTGAGCGTTTGTGTTCAACGCCGTTGTCGAAAATCAAAATGTGGCCGCTGGGCAACATCGTCGGATGGTGCGGCCATTCCAACTCCCCTTCCCCCCAGGCCCACAGGACCCGATAGGTGCCCTTCTCCAGCACGGCGATCTGGTTCACATTCCGGAAACAGATCAGCAAATTACCCTCTTGGAATCTAGAATCCGTCTCTCCCCAAGGGGTGGCCGGAAGCAGTTCGATGGTGTTCATGTGAAAGTGGTCTACTTTGGGGACTACTTTGCCGCTACGCCGCTTCACCGCTTTTTTCACGCTGGCCGACGTCTTGCCTGCTGGCACCCGGCCAGCATCGATGCTGTCGAGTATGGTTTCCAGAAACGAC
>CBDUWG010000211.1:0-4149 GCA_965370845.1 uncultured bacterium | reverse complement strand
CCACATCGCCCACCAGAAGCAGAAAGGTGGGCGGAACATCCCAGGTGTCATAGGCATCCTTAATGTAACTCTTAATCTCAGCCTTGTCGTAACCGGCCTGGGAGGTTTTCACCAGACTTACCTGAAAACCCTGCTGGCGTTTCCAATCGGTCAGCGGAAGCACCGCCTCGTACAGGTCATCATCTACCACCACAAGATAACCAACCCGGGGCGTGGACCAGCCATTCAATGGGGATGGCTGTACGTCGGTTGCGATGAACAGCCGGGAGTTAGATCTGGCCGAGAAAGAGTCGGTATACCGCTTTTTGTGAGCCCTGGTACGGGCCGGATCGACCCCCTGAAAGGAAATTTGAAACTGGACCTGAGAGCAAAGTTTAACCAGCCCTTTGGATGGATTGTAACGCACCGGGAATATCTCCACCAGAGCCACACGGGTCTGGCGGAGCACACCGATTTCCCTGACCCTGACCAGCTCCGGCGGCCAGAAGGCATCTGTTCCATAATGCTCCTCGTCGATGACCAATGAGGTGTTCTCCCGGGCTCCGGGGATTTTGGGCACCGGCGGCTGCACGGGGGCAATCCGCTCGCTGAGGGACAGATCCGGCAAGCTCAGCTCCTCAATGTGAGCAGGGCCCAGCTCCACGGACACTGTTGCCCCGAAGGGAATCTCCACCAGGCGCCGAACCACAGGCAACCTGGGCTTGCCCACCTGGGCGGTGATCCCCTCCCCGGCGATCTGCAGATTTCCGAACTCCCTTCCGTCTATGGATATTCGCTCGCTGCGCAGCCCGCTGACGGTGGTCTTTAGAGAAACGCCCCCTGGATCAAAGGCCGCCAGAGACACCACCGTCCCCGTTGACCGGGGATCATCGCCAAAACGAGAAAACACATGCTCCGCTGCCACCACACTTCCCATCAGCAGAGACAGCAACGCGCCCATCATCACCCTCTGAAGCAATGCCGAGAATCGTTTGTCCTGGCACAACAAGAGCATCTTCCTTTGACCCATGCCTCATCTCCTTTGTTCTATCACCATTGAGATAGACAAAAAAGCGCCCTTAGGCTCACCAATTCGCTCATAGAGACGTGCCGATCTCAACCCCTGTCAAAATCCATCTTGAACTTTTTTCTGCCCTTGCAGTCCTTCAGGGCTTTGTCGAACTCACCCACCTTGTTGGAGCTGCTGGATTTATTCCCGGAGATATCTACCGCCTTCACCACATAATAGCCGTTGACCAAGGCATTTTTAACAGGGCCATCCGGGTCCAAAAATGTGGTTTCATCGGTCCAGCCGATGGAATCGGAGGCCTGTGGCTGAAAGCCAGGATCGGCATTGCGATAGATCACATAATAACTGATCCCTCCCTCATCGGTGGCCGGAGACCAACAGAGGGCTATCTTGCCCCCGGAGAGGGTTGCCTGCAGATCCGTGATGGCCGACGGCGGTGAGGCGTCGCCCCCATAGAGCTGCAGCTTCCACAGGTTCACTGTGCCTGTGTCTGAGGCGGCGTTGTCGCTCACCCACAAGATCCAATCTCCCGCAGAGCTCTTGCCCATCAGATCGGACAGATCGCCCACCGGCTCGGTCTCCGTGTCATACCAGGTCTTGATGTCATCGCCGGATCCCCCGCTGAGCTCGTGCAGATTGATCCAGTCGCCGTGGGGGTTGGTCAGGCTCACGATAAGGTCTTGGATGTACGTATGGGTGATGTCCACGTAGACGTTAAGATCATCCACCTGGAAGGAATCGGTCACCGTGATGATGCTGATGATGCCCGCCTCGTCATTGTCCGGAATAGGCAGAGAGTCCACCTTGGTATACAAATATACAGCCAGAGGAGACAGCTCAAAGTCCTCCACGATGCTGCCGGAGACCTGTACGCTGTCCCGCAGCGCGGTGGCATAGCCGTCCTTGCTCACCCGCATGGTGTAAACACCCTCGTAGGCATCGATGGTGTACTGGCCGGTCAGCGAATCCGAGGTGACCGGGCCGAAGCCGGAGCCCAAAACCTCCACCATGGCCGCCAGAGAATCTCCCGTGCCCGCCTCCGTTACCGTACCGGAGATGTGCCCCAGCACCGCGGCATAGAGCTGGATATCGAGCACCGTGGTGCTCTCGGAGACCACCACCACATTGGGGATGGTCTGCGGGGAATATCCTTCGGCAGCGAAGTTCAGTGTATAGGTGCCGGGCAGGAGCATGCGGTGGTAATCGCCCACATCGGAGTCGGTGTAGACCTCATGGTCGATGCCCTCTACGGTGACGGTGGCCGCCAGGGGAAGGCCGGTGTTGCCGTCGGTGACCAGACCGCGCACGCCGTCGTGCACCCTGGCCATATAATGCAGCATGGACTCGCGGTTGTCGTCCCAGAAGCCGGGCAGGGTGGAGGCGTTGGGCCACTTGATATCGGACAGCTCGATGGTCACCTCATTACAGCCCATCCAGTAGTAGTTCCAGTCCTGCATCCCGCCGTGGATGACATACCACTCCGAACCGCGTACGACCCCGTTTTGAAAATAAGGATTATTCCACATAGTATCGTTATAGCTTGAATATGTCAGTGAGATATGATGAAATAGCGTGTCGTCCGGGTTGAAGTCATGGGTGGAATCCCAGGGGTAGTTGACAACCAGGGCGCCGGTGTGGAAGTTGGCCGAGAGGACGGAGGTTTGCGGTTCTTCCCACAGCATGATCGCTTGGGTCTCCAGCGCGCGGCCGGCGGGGGTGTTCGTCGTGTCGGTGACGAAATCGGGGAAGTCGCGGTTGAGGTCCACGCCATCGTGGTTATAGCGCGAATGGGCCGCGTTGCCATCCGGGTTCATCATGGGCATGATCCAGATCTCGGTCTCGTCCACCAAAAAGGTGGCCAGGGAATCGTTGCCATAGTTGTCCATCAGGTACTCGATCAGGTACAGGCACATCTCCGTGCCCACCGGCTCGTCGCCGTGCATGGTGGAGATGTACTTGAACTCCGGCTCGTCCTCCTGCTGGTCGACGTTGTCGCTTATCTTCATGAACCAAAGGATTCTGGTAGAGTCAGGATCAGCGCCGGTTCCGACGCTGTCCAGGCGGCAGAGGGTGGGATAGGCACTGGCGATACTGTCCAGAGCAGCGGTCAGCTCCTCGTAGGTGTGATAGGCGGCCATGAGATCGGCAGTCCCCTTGGTAACCTGCCACAGGCTGTCGGCATAGATTTTGGCCCGGTTGGGGATCCAGTAGATCTCTAATCCTCTGGCCCGGATCGTCTCTAACTCCTCAGGGGTCACATAGACGGTGACCACATTGCCCACGACATTATCGATGTCCACGTCCAGTTTCACCAATCCGGCCAGTTGATCCCGATACTCCAATACTACTTCAGCCGGCTCTCTGTTGGTCAGCGCATAGGTAGATGAGGCAGAAATCATGAGTCCGGCAAGCAGCAGCCCCAAAAAGGCAAAACAACACCCCTTTATTTTCATCGCTTGCTCCTCTACGGAAAAGTTATAATTTGGCCTTTGGCCGGTATTTTAAAAACCGCCCGGATCTTTGGGTGTGGCCCAGTGCTCATCATGCCGGAAGCTCTGTGATGGGGTAACGCTGCCGATCACAAAGAAATACACCTATACTACTCCACAAACCCGGAGCCGGCCAAGTAATATCAAAATATAGCTATACCTGCTACCTTCTCTTCGGGTAGATGAATCTGGTTTCTACACACATTGATACTTTATAATTGTACCAGAAAGTCCGTTTCTTGTCAAGTCTTTTTTAGCTTTGCTCTCTCCCTTTTTCTCATATTCAAAACACTGTAAACTGTTCGTCTTCTCTGTTTGCAACTTGTATGCCAAATCCATCCCGATTTCTCCTTGCCCGGTCCTGGAAAACAGCCTGTTCAAACACCCCGGCTCTGCTCAATATTTGATCAGAGCCTCTCCCGCCCTCTTTCAGGAATCTATCAGCCCCCGGAAATATCCAACAAGCCCAATAAACATAGCTTAACTCCACAACAGCGAACGGGAAACAAAACCAGAGCGTCAGGAACCTCTCCCTTGATCATACTTTTTGAATAAAACTTGCTCACGGCTATTGGCTGCCCAGACGAACGAAACTATGCACATCGCCGGCTTCTGAACCGCCTATCTGCCTGTAAAAAAGCTAGTTGAGAA
>CBDUWG010000210.1:0-4182 GCA_965370845.1 uncultured bacterium | reverse complement strand
TCTCAGCCATGGCGATATCATAGTCGGCGGCCTGTATAAGCCGGACCAGGATATTTTCCACATCCTCCCCGACATATCCGGCCTCAGTGAGGGTGGTGGCATCGGCGATGGTAAAGGGCACATGCAACGACTTGGCCAGAGTTTGGGCCAGCAGCGTTTTTCCAGTACCCGTGGGCCCGATGAGCAAAATATTGCTTTTTTCCAACTCCACGGAGTCGGCACAAGGCTGGTAATCGATGCGCTTATAATGGTTGTAGACGGCCACGGCGAGAATTTTTTTGGCCCGTTCCTGGTCGATGACGTAGTCGTCTAAGGCGGCGTGGATTTCTGTTGGCGTGGGCGAGGGGGTATCGGGCGGCGATGCTTTGGTCTCGGTCTGGAGCAACTGGCGGCAGAGGAGTACACACTCGTCACAGATGTGGGCGGAGTTGCTGGCTATCAGCCGGTTGACCTCGCTCTGCAGTTTGCCGCAGAAAGAGCAGGTGGGTTCTTCTTTCTTCTCGGTCATGGCAACCTCATGTGGGGGGGCGAGAGAAAAAGGCCATCACACCATCGCTTAACTCAGCCCCCGATTCTCAGTGATGTTATTTAAGCTTCACTGTTTCTTTTCGATAACCTCGTCGATGATACCGTATTTTAAAGCTCCCTCGGCGGACATAAAGAAATTCCGGTCTGTATCCCGCTCGATCTTCTTCAGGGGCTGCCCGGTGTGCTTGGCCAGGATCTCATTCATCCGGCTTCTGAGAACCAGAAGCTCTTTGGCATGAATCTCGATGTCGGTCACCTGTCCCTGAACGCCCCCCCAGGGCTGATGGATCATGATCCGCGAGTGGGGCAGGGCTGACCGTTTCCCTTTTGTCCCTGAGGTGAGCAGCAGGGCCCCCATGCTGGCTGCCTGGCCCATACAAATGGTGGCCACGTCGGACCTGATATACTGAATGGTGTCGTAGATGGCCAGCCCGGAGGAGACGCTGCCGCCCGGTGTGTTGATGTAGAGGAAGATGTCCTTTTCAGGATCCTCCGCCTCCAGGAAAAGAAGCTGAGCGATGACTAAATTGGCGATGGCGTCGTCGATGACGTGGCCGACAAAGATGATGCGGTCTTTTAAGAGCCGTGAAAAAATGTCGTAGGCTCGTTCTCCCCGCGCGCCCTGTTCCACCACGATGGGAATTAAGCTCATTGAGATACCCTCGGTTATCTTCCTGTGGGAGTGAATCGTGCGCAAGTGTCCCCGGCGAAGTTCATTTGTCCGGCTTTGACCGTACGGTTTTGACCTGGGCTTTGCCGACGAGGAAACTAAGGGTTTTTTCTTCCTCCATATTGCTACGCAACTTCTGAAGTTGACCGGCCTCGGCCAGTTGTTTGTGTGCTTTCTGCGGATCACTGCCCCGGGCTTTGGCCATAGCGGCAACCTGGGCGGCCAGCTCTTTCTCCTCAACGTGAATGCCTTCTTTTTTGCATATCTCTTCTAAGATGAACCACCGTCTCACGGAGCGGACGGCCAGAGGTTGATATGACTTCCTTAATTGGTCCAGATCATCTTCCTTATGCTGGCCCGGGTGAAGATCTGAGACCAGGGCTTCGATATAGCCGGCCACCAGGGATTCCGGCACCTCAAAGGGATTTTTCTCGATGATCTGATCGAGGATCTGCTCCTCCACATCCCTCCTGGCTTTCTGCTCTTCTTGCTCTTTTAGCCTTTTGTAAACAGCTTCTTTGAAAGCTTTCATGGTCGGCAGGTCGCTGACGGATTTGGCGAACTCGTCGTCCAGGGGGGGAAGGGTTTTCTTCTTGATCTCCTTGACTTTCAACACAAAGGAGACCTCCTGTCCGGCCAGATCCTTCTGCGGATGATCTGCCGGATAGGTCACCGTCACCCGCCTTTGATCGCCGACGGAGGCTCCGATCAGAGCCTGTCTATACTCCGGGATTACGTTGGAGGAACTCAGATCGATGGGCACATTGGTGGTCTTCTGGCCCACGATGGGGATGCCGCTTTTGTCGGTTTTCCAGTGATCGATGATCACGATGTCAGTTTCCCCAATCTGACCATCGGAGGGGGAGATGATGGCCTGACGATCCTGGAGGATCTTCAGACTCTGCTGCACATCATCTTCGCTGATCTGAACCTCTTTTTTGTTTGCCTTGAGGCCGCTGTAATCGGTCAGGTGAATCTCCGGCCGGACCTCCACAGAGGCTTTGAACTTGAGAGGCTGGCCCGGTTTGAACTTCACATCGCTGACCACGGGCTCGGCGATGGGGTCGATCTTGTTCTTTTGCCGGGCCTCTTCCCATGCCTGGGGGATGAGCTCCTGCAGGACCGTTTGCTCGACGGTATGTGAAAACCTGGCCTTGAGAAGGGAGATGGGTACTTTGCCCTTGCGAAACCCGGGGAGGACAGCCTGCTGCCGGTACTTTTTATAGGCGGAATCCATTTGCTCATTCACCGTGTCCGCCGGGATCTCGATCTCCAGAATTCTCTGCCAGGTTTTTGGCTCAGCGATCTTGACTTTCAAGTTATCCTCACGGTTTGGTGTTAATTGGTGCGAGAGGGGGGACTCGAACCCCCACAGGTTGCCCCACTGGATCCTAAATCCAGCGCGTCTGCCAGTTCCGCCACTCTCGCCGGGTCCGGTTTCTAACAGCTCACAGCACTCCTCTGTCTCATGATCTGGCTTCGCTGTGCAGGAAAGACCCGAACAAGTTGTTGGCCATACCGTTATGCGACAGAGAGAGATCCGGTGCTGGCTCACCCCCAGTTGGTTTCTGAGCATGCCTACTAGTACTAAATTTAATTGCCGCCAGAGTTGAAGTCAAGGAGTTATTCATGGGTCTTGGCCGCACCGGTATCCAGCGGGATGTGCAGACCCGGTTTTCAGATGTGTCAGGAGTTCAGCTGAGAACTACCAGCAAAGCCCCGCAGATGGCCAGGGTGATGGCCAGAATACGCCGCGGGGTAATCGGTTCGTGCAGGAAAAGGGACGCGAAAACAAAGAGAAAGATGGTGCTGGTCTGGTTCAATGCCGCGGCAATGGAGGCCTGGGTGAATTTCATTCCGGCCAGCCAGACGAGCATGGCCAGGTACGTTCCGCAAAAAGAGCCACCGATCGTGTAACCCCAACTGCCGGAAGAAAAGAGCGAGGAGATGATTCTCCGGCCGGAAGGATGGAACAGGGTGATGAGAACGAGGCTGATCAGGCCGCCGATGAGACGAATCTCAATAACCCACAGCAAGGGGGTTTCTTCCAGCAATGGTTTGATCATCACGATGCCCACGGCCATGGCCACCATTGCCAATACGCCCCATAGAATTCCCCATAAAAGGTCAGGGCGTTTTATCTTCCCCTCCTGCTGGAAACGAGTTGTGCAGAGAACAGCGGAGATGATTAATAGCGCACCCAACCCCTGCAGGAGAGTGAGCTCTTCCCCGAGCCACAAGACAGACAGAATGATGATCGAAGGGCTGTACAGGCAATCGACAATAGCCGACAATCCCGCCCCGATCCGGTTGAGGCTGACGAAAAAAAGCGTATCGCCGATCGCTATGCCGATCACACCGCTCAACAGAAAGAACATATATTCGCTGAGCGGGACCGGGCGTATCAGCGATTCGTGAAATATCCACATTGTGGGAAGGAATAGGACCACCGCGAACAGGTTCTTGAAGAGGCTCAAGGCGATGGGATGAACCGTTTCGCCGCTTTTTTTGAACAGGATGATGGCAAATGCCCAGGTGATGGCGCAGAGAAGTGACAGGGCCTGTCCAAGACATGGCATGGTTTCGTTCATATGAGGAATGTTCTCTCTGTCAAAGGGAGTTTCTGATGAATGAGGTACTGAGGGTGAGTTGGATGGCGGTACTTGCGGTGCCGCTATTCGGATTTTCTACATCCGTTGTAGGGGCGCAGCATGCTGCGCCCGTCCGTTTGGAAATGCCGGAGGTGATCCGACAGCACCGTTAACCGTCAGGTTTTGCCGTAGGGGCGAGGTCTCCTCGCCCTCACCCGTGGTGATTTGGCACCGGCATGGTGGATATATAAGGTTAAGTTGTAAGGCAATTCATGAATTGCCCCTACATATTTGGTTTTCAGGCGAGACGCCTGAAGTACTGTAAAAATCTTTTCAAGCAAGACCAAAACGACATGCCGAATAAAAACCGGGGTTCGGGATTCGAGACTCGAG
>CBDUWG010000209.1:0-4199 GCA_965370845.1 uncultured bacterium | reverse complement strand
GGTTGACTCTGCATTTTCCGAGGTTTAGTTCTTAACAAGCATCCAAAATCAAGGATTGGTTCTATCTTTTCATCCAGAATCTAGTATCCAGAATCGGTTTTATCTTTTTTGCGAGTCTCTAGTCTCGAATCTCGGTTTTCGCATTGTCTTTGCTTTAACCAGGATCCAGGATCTAGGATCAAGGATCGGGTTTTCTTTCCAGTATCCAGAATCGGATCTTTTCACTTCAGCCACTTCAGAGGATCCAGCTGGTCCTTTCCTTGACGGACCTCGAAGTGAAGTTTGGGCCCCTCCAGGGAACCGGTCTCCCCCACCCGGGCGATCACCATTGAGCTGTCGACCAGCTCCCCCTCCTCCACCAGAAGCTCTGAGGCATGAGCGTAGAGGGTGTAGTAACCCATCAGATGACTCAGGATCAAGAACTTGCCGTAGCCCCGCAGCCAGCCGCTGTAGAGGACCTTTCCGGCGGAGATGGCGCGGATCTCGGTGCCACAGGGAGCCTTGATGTCGATTCCCTTGTTGAAGGTCACCGTTTTGTATTTGGGATGCTTGTGTTTGCCGAACGTTCTGATCACCTTTCCCTGAACAGGCCAGGGCAACGAGCCCTTTAACTTTTGGAAAAGGCCTGCTTGCAGCGTAAAATCCGTAGGAACGGAGATGGGCGGAACGATCTGTTCCCGCTGTCGTTCCAGTCGATCGATAATGACCTGAATTTGTCGGGCGCTCTCCTCCATCTCGCGGATGGCCTGCTCGTGGGCGGCTTTCTTGTCCCGGATCTGCCGAAGAAGCTTGCTCCGGCTGGTCTTTTCACCTTTGAGCTTTTGATCCTCCTTTTTTTTCTCCGCCTCCAGGCGATTTGTTTCCCGAAGCTGTTTTTCCAGAGAGGATTTGTTCTCGGAGATGGTCCGTTGATCCGCCAGGGCCTGGTGGATCAACTGGCGGTCCAGGTCGGCCATGTGGCGGTAATTGTGCATCCTGCGGGCCAGATCGGGTAGAGATCGGGCAGAGAAATAAACCTCCAGCTCGGCCAGTCGACCGTGCATATACATCTGGCGCGCTCGCCGGGCCAGGATGTCTTGACGTGCAGATGCCTTTTCCCGGGCAGTTTGGAGCTTTATAGTTAAAGAAGTAACCTCTGCCTGACAGGTCGCCTTTTTCTTTTTCAGCTTGCCCAGGAATTTCTCGGCCAGATCTACACGCTCTTCCAGGTTTTTGATCTCCGAAAGAACGCTTTTCTCCTTGCCGGCCAGCTTTTCCTTGTCGGCCCGCTTCCGGGCCAGCTCTTGCCTTAGGCTCTCCAGGTCGTGTTCCTTGCCCCGGATCTGGACGTCAACCCCATCGGCCAGGAGGACAACCGGTATGGACAGTAGAAAAGCCAGGAGAATTGGGAGAAGCTTTGCGGACATGGTATGCTCGAGTGTTTGATTGAAACCGTGAACAGGCGAGAGGCCTGTTCTACCAGAGCGAGTTGTCTTAATGGTTTTGCTCTAATGCGGCGATGTGTCCGCTCATTTTGTGTCTGAAGTTCGTCTGGCGAAGAGATTATACAGCCAGGCGAAGATCGCTCCGCCGATAAGTCCATCCATAAATGCCCGGGCCAATCCTATAACGCTGCCTATTGGACTTATACGATACCCAAGACAGACCCGACCGATCAAGGCAATCTCATTCGTCGGGCCGTCGAAGATGATAATCCATCAAGTGATCAAAAAGAGGCCAACTGCCCAAACGATCCCGCAGGTAAGCGCCAGAGTTTTTACGTTCAGCTTTATGGCGGGGGCCCCCTTTTCTTTCAAAGGAAGGTTCAGAAACAAGGCTGGTTTCAAGCCGCCCACCCCTACTTCCGCCCCACCCTCCTCATGGCGACGGCACTTCCCACCCCACCCAACAGCGTCCCAAAGGCCAGCAGGCCCACCCACAAGACCGGCGGTAGAAAAAGCAATCCGGCCAGGTGGCGAGACAGCACTCCATACAGCATACCCAACAGCATCGACCCTAACAGAGCCCCGAAGAAGCCGTAAATAGCTCCCTCAACGACAAAGGGGCGGGCGATGAACCCCGGGGTGGCCCCCACCAGCCGCATGATCTCCACGGTTTCCCGGCGAGCGTGAAAGGCCAGCCTGATGGTTGTGGCCACGACCAATACGGCGCTGGCGGCCAGGATCAGGCCCAGCATTAGCGCGGCAGCTCCCACCGCATCCAGGAGATGATCCAGCCGGGAGAGCCACTGCCGTCCGTACTCCACATCAACCACGCCGGGGAGCTCGGCAATTTGCTGGGCGACCTTTTCGGCCCGCGGGAAAGTGCGGTTTTCCTCTCCAAGCTCTATCTTCAACGAGGCCGGGAGCGGGTTGGTCTCCAGCACCTGCAGGGCCTCATCGCCGAACTGCTGGCGAAAGGTGTCCAGAGCCATCTCTTTATCCACATAGGATACCGCCTTCACGGCCGAGAGAGACCGGATGCTGTCGGCCAAAGCAAGGGCGCTCTTCTGATCTAGCTCGTCACCGAGAAAGGCCTCTATCTGAACACGCTCTCGTGTTTTGGCCACCACCCTATTAAGATTCACATAGACCAATAGAAACATGCCCAGCAGAAACATGAAGATGATCAGGGTGGCAGTGGCGGAGAAGCTGGTCAGCTTGGCCCGCCTTATTGTTGAGAGGGCCTCTTTGATAGCGTAAAAGGGCATACCCAATCCTCAGGCGATCTGCCCGTTTGTGATCTCGATTCGTCGATAGGGAAGGCCCTTGACCAGATTGGTGTCGTGGGTGGCCAGCAGGACGGCCGTCCCGAAACGGTTGATCTTTCCCAATAGAGCCAGAGTGTCCTGGGATGCCTCTGGGTCCAGGCTTCCCGTTGGCTCATCGGCTAAAAGCAGAACCGGTTTGTTGACCAGGGCACGGGCGATGGCTGCTCGCTGTTGCTCACCCCCGGAGAGCTGGCTGGGCAGGCATTTGGTTTTGTGAGCCAGGCCCACCATGGTCAGGGCCGCCATGGTTTTTTTGCTGATCTCCCTTTTTTTGGCCCCGGTGACTCTCAGGGCAAAGGCGATATTCTCAAAAACAGTCCTGTCGCCCAGCAGTTTGCCGTTCTGGAAGACCAATCCCAGGCTGCGGCGCAGGCGGGGAAGGTCTTTACGGCCCAGGGAGCTTATCTCTTCTCCGCGTACGCAGATGGTGCCGGCAGTGGGCGATTCCTCCCGGGTGATCAGCCGCATCAGGGTTGTTTTCCCCGCCCCGCAGGGTCCCACCAGTAGGACGAATTCACCACGGTTCACCTGAAGACTCACATCGCGCAGGGCGGCCCACTTCCGGGTGTAGGTCTTGCTGATGTCTTTGAGTTCGAGGATGGCTTCTTCTGATCTTATGGAAGCTTCTTCATTAAGCTGCAAAGGATATCCTCCCCGCACAGCCGGCCCTTCCAGGGGTCGGGGTTTAGAGGTTAGGGGAAAGAAAAACCACTACGACAATCCCGTAGCTCAAGAATTGGGGAAGGATTGAAGGTTCCCTAACCCCTTTCTCCTCCTCGCCATTCTGACGGCCATCTTTATGGCTCGAATCATGCTCCCCGGATCGGCCCTTCCCTTTCCGGCGATATCGAAGGCGGTGCCGTGATCGGGCGAGGTCCTGATGATAGGCAACCCCAGAGTGATATTCACCGCCGTGCCGAAGCCGCCCATTTTAATGGGGATCAGGCCCTGGTCGTGATACATGGCCACGACGACGTCGAATTCACTGCTTGTTGATGGCGCAAACAGGGTGTCGGCGGGGAATGGGCCCTGGACCAGAATGCCCTGGCGGGAGGTTTCCCGAATGGCCGGTGCGATCCGTTTCTGGTCCTCATTCCCGAAAATTCCGCCGTCACCAGCGTGGGGATTCAGAGCGCAAACGGCCACCCGTGGCTGCCGGATGGCAAACAGCTCCCGGAGAGCCGAATGGGCCAGCCGGATGGTGCTCCGTACTAGGGTTGTGGTTATGGCCTCGCTGACCCGTGAGAGGGGAAGGTGGGTGGTGACCAGCACCACCCGCAGGTTCCCGGTGACCAGCATCATGGCGAACTGCTTGGTCCCCGTCAGGTTGGCCAGAAATTCAGTCTGGCCGGGGTATCGGTGGCCGGCCAGATGCAGAGCCTGTTTGCAGATTGGTGCAGTGACCACAGCATCCAGCTTGCCGTCCAGAGCCAGTTTGGTCGCCGCCATG
>CBDUWG010000208.1:0-4202 GCA_965370845.1 uncultured bacterium | reverse complement strand
ATCATAGATAGTATTGATCCAGATCTCGTTGGGAAAATGAAACCAGCTTTTGGAGAGCTTGCTGAGCTTCAGGATTTGTTTCAGCCGTTCTGGGGGAAGAATCGTAGACCAGAACTTAGTTTTTTTAGCCACGCCGGCCCGAAACAAGTTCAGGAGTCGATCCACATCGACCTCTATATCCGGGGGAGGAAGATCAGATTTGAAGCCGTAAAGGGCAATGGGCCTGCTTTTTTTCACCGTTCTCCATTTGCTCTGATACGGACCCATCAGCCGAAAGAGGGTGCCGACAACCTGCTTGAACATGGGCCCCAGGCTTTTTCCGGGATCCTTGGCGTCGTGAACCTTGGCCCCCAGAAAGGATTGACAGAGCTTGAAGCCCTCGTTGATGGCTGTGGTGGTCATCCAGATGTCGATGCCATATCGGGCCACGTCCGTGCCCCAGACATCCTGCTGAAGGAAAAGTTCGATCAGTTTTTTAGACACGCAGAAGTCGCCCCCGATGGGCTGACGGATTCTTCTACCATAGAGGGCCCGGGTGAGGGGATAAGCGATGGCGTTGGTGATGGTCGCGTCGTACTTGTGTCGGGAGTAAAAGGGAGCTACGAAGTCATATTCCTTCAAGATGACGGGAGCGCCCAAAAGCTCCACCCACTCGGGGCTGATGCTGCGCAGGTCCGAGTCTACCAGGATGCAGGCCTTGACATCAAGATGGTCGGCCACCTCGAAGATAGCCCTGAAGGCGCTGCCCTTTCCCATAATGCCGCGATAGGGTGTGGCCAGACTGCGCACAGGCCTGACAGGTGTTTCCACAAAAATGGCGTCCAGATCGCCGTAGACGCTGGTTTTTCTGACAATTTCCCGTGTCTTGTCCCTAGATCCTCCATCCGAGTTCATCAAGACAGATCTGTGCTTGGGAAAGTGCTTGGCCAGGCCAAACTGAACAGCCCTGACCACATGTTCGATGGTCTTTTCATTGTTGTAGCTGGGTATACCCACAAGGATATCGGCCTTGCCTACACTTTCGATGTGTTCTTGAACTTCAACTGACAGGGTGCTTTTGGATGTCATGGGTTGCATTTCTCCTGTAAATTGTTTCCTGGAATGTATTTTCTATAGGTTGTCGCTTCCAAAAACCTGCTTACGGCGATGCTCCAGCCCGTGGGTCCAGCGGCGGGCGCTTTGAGATAGGCCAAACAGTCGAGAGCCGGATGATATTTACCGCCCTCTTCTTGTACCACGATGGGCAGATCCATCTGCTCCAGAAAAGGGATGTCGATGGGACTATCTCCCAGGCCCACCGCGAAAAAATCTGCATCGTTCAGCCGGTAAATAGCCTTCAGCTTCCGGGCCGCCGTTCCCTTATCGTGAGCACCGCAGATGTGCTGAAAACGCGTTCCGCGGATATATTTGAGACCCATCCCCTCGACGATAAGACTGATTTCTTCAATTGAGTGTTCGTTCCCGGGGATCAGAAAGGGTTCGTCGTATTTCCTGTTTTTCGCCAGAATGGCCTGCTGGAGGCTCAAGCCGCTGATCTCAGACAGCTGTTCGGAACTCATATCGGAAAAGCCCAGGGTCTGGGGGGAGATTTTACGCTTGATCTCGCCCAGAGCAGCTAAGAGATTGGCGTATGGTATGTTCGACTCGATAATATGGTAATCTCCAGCCATCTTGGTTGTAAGGGGAAGATGAGCGAAGTAACCTTGGGGAATGAAGATAGCACCGCCGTTTTCCACGATAAAAGGATCGACAATGCCCGTCTCCCGGCGGTATTGCTCTACCTCTGCCTGCGTCTTGCTGGTGCAAATTACCACTGGGATTTTTCGGCGGCGAAGCTCCTCTAAGCAATCAGCGGCCGGTTTCCACGAGTACCTGCGGTCCAGGAGGGTACCGTCCAAATCGGTGAAGATGCCCAGGTGGGCATTGTCCTGCAGCGGTAGAATTGGCGATTTAATGGTCATCTGTTATCTTTCTCCACGGCCTGCTCAAGCTGCTCAAAGATATCACCGATGGCCGAGGAAACCCGGTTCCAGTTAGGGATCCTGGGCGTGCCCAGGGGGTCCTCCAGAAAAGTTTCGCCGGCCACGCCCAATCCCCTGGCGAAAGCCTCCACGGCCCGCCCCTCAGTATGCCGGGTGTAGAGCAGGCCGTTGATGGCCGCGTCGGCGGCATAACACTCTCCGGCGTCCTGAGCCTCCCGGGTGTAAGCGCCGATGATGGTGGTCAGGGTCTCCCTGGTGAAGACGATTCCCAGAGAGGCCAGGGAGCGAAACAGGGTCTTGCCGATGTCAATGCTCATTTTCATCAGACCCCGTTTGGGATCTTTGCTGGAGAGGGACTGGTGTTTGTGCTCATAATTGTGACAGAGCTCTACCTGGCAGACCCGTTTGGGTGAGCAATTGCGAAATATCTCGCTGAGGATGCCCACCTCCAGCCCCCAATCGCCGGGTATGCGATTGATCCTGGCCAGTTCGGCCTCCATGCAGAATTCCCCGGCCAGGGGATAGCGGAAACTGTCGATGAAGGTCAGAAGAGGCTGGGGACCGACCACTTTCAAGAGAGCCCTGATCATGGGGAAGACGAACAGCCGGGTGACTCGACCGTACATTCGATCGGTGACCCGGCTGTAGTAACCCTTGCAGAACTCGTAATTCAGGTCCGGATTGACCACTGGATAACACAACCTGGCCAGCAGCATTCGATCATAGTTGGCGATGTCGCAGTCATGAAGGGCGATGAGCCGGCTTTGTCCGCTGGCCAGGACATACCCATAGGCCATCCAGGCGGCACGTCCCTTGCCCTCGGTGCCGATGCGCAGGTGTTTTTCTTCCAGAAGTCGATAGATATTCTGCAGTCTCTTGCCGCCGTTCCAGATGATCGTTGTCTCCTGAGGTAAGGCGGAGAAGAATCTCTTGGCCTTCTGGAAATCGCTCTTTTTGGTGGTTCCACCCAGCGAAACGATCACTTGACGCAGGTACTTTACTTTCTTAAGCTCCCGGACGATCCCGGGAAGGGCCTTTCGGTTAAGCTCGGAGAATAGAGAGGGCAACACCAGGGCGATAGGCCTCTTTTTGGCCATACGTTCCAGTTCCGTCTCCAGAGAATCAAGATCTCGGTTGCCCAGGATATGCAGAGTGGTGACGCCCTCTGTCTGATAGAAATCGCTCATCTTAGGTCACCTTTCCCGGAAAGTGGTTGGATTCGGAAAAAAAGCCGTACCCGTTGTATTTTCAGGCCGTGCAAATCCGCCTTTAGAATATAAAAGTTTACCAGAGATGTCAAGGGTTTTCCCCCCCCTTGGTTTTGCCGAGGGGGTGGGGTGTAAAAAGGACTTGCTTTTTTGCCCTTGAGGCTGTAAAATTAACTAATTAGACGAATTCCTTCCTGGATGTGTAGCGGTTATTTCCGCGCAAAAACCAGGGGGGTAGATTCAGGGAGGCCGTCGTCCTGCGTTATTTCCGTTGGCTGTGCGGGGAAGCCGACCTCTCTTTTTATAAGCGTGCCGGTGGATGTGCCGCAATGAGCCAAACGGAGAAAATCTGTCCATGATGCCGTCCCAGAACGGATATCGGTCCCATCTGCTTACCGGCTCCATCCCCGGATCCCTGCTTCGTCTATCCCTGCCCATTATGGCCACATTTCTGCTGCAGACCCTGTACAACATGGCCGACGCCTTCTGGCTGGGTAAACTGGGCCGGGAGGCCATCTCGGCGCCGGGTATCTGTTTTCCGATCCTCTTTTTTTTCGTCTCCTTCGGGGCTGGATTTTCCGTGGCCGGCACCAGCCTGGTGGCCCAGTACACCGGCAGCGGCCAGCGGGACCAGGCCAACCTGGCGGCCGGCCAGACCTTCTTCTATCTGATCTTCGGGGCTATCTTTATCTCTGTGGTGGGTGTGCTGGTCTCGGACCCCATCCTGCGCCTGATGCACACGCCGGAGGATGTCTTCGTCAACGCCAGCGCCTACCTGAGAATAATCTTCTCTGGCATTCCCTTCATGGCCATCTCCTTTGTCTATGGAGGCGTCATGCGCGGCGTGGGAGATGCCGTAACTCCCATGATCATAGATATGTCGGCCAACCTGCTGAACATCCTGCTGGACCCCCTTCTTATCTTCGGCTGGGGGCCATTCCCCCGGATGGAGGTGGCCGGAGCCGCCACGGTGACCGTGTGCTGCCGGATCCTGGCCTCCACTGCCTGTGTG
>CBDUWG010000207.1:0-4204 GCA_965370845.1 uncultured bacterium | reverse complement strand
AGGAACCCTCCTGGATCAGCAGACGAACTGATTCCCGGGAAGGCTGCAGGTCGTCCGCCGGGACCGTCGGCCCAATGAGGCCTATGACCAAGGCGCCCCAGAGAGCCAAGATTGTTCTTTTACCGGGCAAAGGGATTATCACAGACATCCATCCATGGCGATCACTATGGTCAAACCCTGGCTGTGGAACTCCAGGGAAACCCCCTGACTGAGTTGGCCCGCAAGCTCACTTTGTCTTCGCCCAGCATCTCTTTCAGTTGAGAGATCAACTCCTTGGAGGGTAAAACTCTGATATCCTTCAGTCGAATCTTCAGATTAGGAAAATGAGGAGTTTGCACATCTATCACCACCTGGCAACGGCCCGGGTGCGCCTGTAGTACAGCTTTGAGATCCTCGATATTTTTGGGTTCCAGGCCTGTGCTGGATAGGGAGAAACACACGGTGGTGACGAATTTTTCCCTTACCTCAGACAGGGGTACCAGCTCCGTAATTCTCAGTTTGGCCTTCATATTCTCGCGAGTTGACACCCGCGCCCTGGCCAGGACGGCCGAGTCGTTGTAGATCAAAGTCTGAAACCGCTCAAAAAACTCGGCAAAGAGAATGCCCTCTGCCGACCCGGAGAAATCCTCAATGGTCACAAAAGCCATGGACTGGTTCTTTCGATCGGTGGTCCTCTTAAAAGCGGTGATGATCCCAGCCACACTCACCTCCTGCTCATCGGCGGCCTTCTCCAGATCACTCAGAGAGAGAGAGGCAAAGGCCTTGACCTCATCCTGATAGTTGGTCAGCGGGTGCCCCGATATATAGAACCCCAGCAGGGCTTTTTCTCTGGCTAGAAGTTCGTTGATGTGCCATTCGGGAAAGTTGGGTAACTGGGGAGAAGAAACACTCATAGGACTTCCCTGCTCTCGCCTCTCGAACAAAGAGGTCTGTCCCCGTTCCCGATCCCTCTGAATCCCCTGGGCGTAATCCATTGCCTTGGTCGCGGCGGCCATGAGCTGGGCCCGGTTCCCCTCCACGGAATCCATGGCTCCCGCCTGAATAAGACTCTCCAATACCCTTTTGTTGACCCCCCGGAGATCGATCCGCTCACATAAATTGAACAGGCTGGTGAAGGGACCACCTTCCTCCCGCGCCGCCACGATGGAGTTGACCGGGGCCTGTCCCACATTCTTGATGGCCCCCATGGCACAGCGAATTCCCTCATCCGTCACCCGAAAATCATAGAAGCTCTCGTTGATGTCCGGAGGGAGAACCTGGATGCCCATGCGACGACATTCCTCGATGAGGATAACGATACGATCGCTGTCATCCATCTCGCTGGTCATGGTGGCTGCTATAAACTCTTGCGTGTAGTGGGCTTTTAAATAGGCGGTCTGATAGGCGATAAGGGCATAGCCGGCGGCGTGGGATTTGTTGAAGCCATATCCGGCAAAATGGGCTATCTTGTCGAAAATCTCGTTGGCCACACTCTCCCGAAGGCCCCGCGACCGGGCACCGCTGACGAACTCCTTTCTCTGCTCGGTCATCAACTCTGTCTGTTTCTTGCCCATGGCCCGGCGGAGTATATCCGCCTTTCCCAGGCTGAATCCGGCCAGCTCGCTGGCAATGCGCATCACCTGTTCTTGATAGACGATGACCCCATAGGTCTCTTTCAAGATGGGTTCCAATAGGGGATGCTCGTAGGTTATCCGTTTTTTTCCGTGCTTACGATAGATGAACTCATCGATCATCGAGCTACGCAGGGGGCCGGGGCGATAAAGGGCATTCATGGCGATGATATCCTCCAGGCTCCCAGGTTTCAGCTTGCGACGGTATTCGCGCATCCCGGGGCTCTCGAACTGAAACACGCCTACAGTATCTCCCCGAGAGAACAACTGAAAAGTCTTGGAATCATCTAGAACCAGATCTTTGAGCTTAATATCCACACCGCGCGCCTGCAGCAAATGCACGGTATCGTGGATGACTGTGAGCGTCCTGAGGCCCAGAAAATCCATCTTCAACAACCCGATAGCCTCCAGAGATTTCATGTCGTACTGAGTAGTTATCTCGTCCTTGCTGCTCTTGAACAGAGGCACATAATCAGTCAGCTTGGTAGGCGTGATCACCACCCCAGCGGCATGGGTGGAAGCATGCCGGGCCAGTCCCTCCAGAGTTCGAGCATAAGAGATAAGCTGTGCGTTTCTCTCATCCTGTTCCATGAGCTGCCTCAACTCCGACACGCTCTGCAAAGCCCGGTCCAAAGTTATCCCCGGTTCGGCAGGGATCAGCTTGGCAATCCGATCCACCTCCGAATAGGATATATTCATCACACGGCCCACATCCCGAATAACCCCCCGGGCGGCCATGGTCCCGAAAGTGATAATTTGACTCACATTATCCCTGCCGTACTTCTCCACCACGTAACGGATCACCTGTTCCCGTTCCCTATCGGAGAAATCGATATCGATGTCCGGCATGCTCACCCGCTCCGGGTTCAGAAACCGCTCGAAAATCAAATTATATCTCATCGGATCGATGCCGGTGATGCCCAGGGCATAAGAGACCAGGCTGCCAGCCACCGAACCTCTACCCGGTCCCACAGGCACGCCCAGTCTTCTGGCCTCATCGATGAAATCCTTGACGATGAGAAAATATCCGGCGAAGCCCATTTTTTCTATGACGGAAAGCTCATAGTCCAGACGTTGCTCCAACCCCGGGGTGACCTTAGAAAACCTGGCGGCCAGCCCTTTTCTGGCCACCTGCTTCAGATAAGATTGGGTATTTTCAAAGCCGGAAGGCAACGGGAAGTGAGGCAGGTGAGTCCGGCTGAAGTCCAGGAGTAGATGGCATTTTTCAGCTACAACCAGGGTGTTGGTCACGGCCTCGGGCACCTCTCTGAACAGCTCGGTCATCTCCTCGGGCGATTTGAAGTAGAGCTGGTCGGTGGTGAAGCGCATTCGGTCCCGGTCTTCCAGGTTTTTGCCGGTCTGAATACACAACAGGATATCGTGAGCTGCCGAGTCCTCTTTATGCAGATAATGACAGTCATTGGTGGCCACTAATGGGATATCCAGCTCTTTACCGATTTCCACCAACCCTTTGATGGCCGTAGCTTCTTCGGGAATACCGTGGTTTTGAATCTCTAAATAGAAGTTTTCTGATCCAAATATGTCCCGGTACTGGGCGGCCACTATCCTGGCCTTTTCCCTCTCACCCCGAACAATCAGTTGAGGCACTTCCCCGTGCAAGCAGCCTGTCATGGCGATGAGCCCCTCGTGATGCAGGGCCAGCACCTCTTTGTCCACCCGGGGACGGTAGTAGAAACCCTCCAGGTAACCGATGGTGGAAAGCTTCATCAGGTTTTGATAGCCGGTCTTGTTCTTGACCAGTAAAACCAGATGGCAAGAGGCATCGGCCATCCGGCGGACAGCCTTTCTCTCCCGTCGATCCCCCAGGGCTACATAGACCTCCGAGCCGATGATGGGCCGCAGGCCGGTTTCCATGCTCTTTCTATAAAACCCGATGGCCCCAAACATATTGCCATGATCCGTGATAGCCACAGCCGGCATACCGTAAGACTTTGCCATAGCCACCATATTATCGATGCGACAGGCACCATCCAATAAGCTATACTGGGTGTGGTTGTGCAGATGAATGAAGTTCGCGGCTGCCATCTTGATCCTTCTGTTTATGGGATAATGGTGAAGCGACTTTGCGCCCGGGCCTGGTTGCCGGCGCGGTCGCGAACAAAAACCTCCAGCAGATGTTCCCCTGGGTCCAAAGGCTCCGGGGGGCGATAAGAAACGGACTCTACCGGAGGATCATACCGGCTGATGAGAGTCTGGCCGTCCAGGACAAAAGTTACGTTCTCCTCCCCACCTATGCCTGATCCCGTATCGCGGACCTTGGCTGAGATGGCCGGGCGGCGGTGGCGCGTCCGTGAACCGTTCCTGGGTCGCACCTGCCAGATAGTTGGATCAATCCGGTCCTCCAGCAGGGCAAAAGTGGAAAAGCTGCTCACCTTCGCCCCAATAGCGCCATCCAGCCCTTCTGAGATACGACCCACATATCGCCATTTTCCCCCACGGCTTAGCCGATACACTCCGATGCGGTCGTTTTCCCTCTCCCCCTTTTGGGCGGCGATACAAACGGTGGCCCGCTTCTCAAAAACACAGTCGTCGGGATACAGGAAAAAGGGGCGGCTCTTCATCAGCAAACCTGG
>CBDUWG010000206.1:0-4223 GCA_965370845.1 uncultured bacterium | reverse complement strand
TCTAGGCTTGGCAGGTGAAGCCGGGGAATTTGCCAACCTGGTAAAAAAAATGACCATGGGCTCGAAAATAGCGGACAGGAATATGGCTATGGCCAGAGGCTTAAAAATCGAATGGAGCTGCTTGAGAACAAAACCCAGCGCAAACAGCACCAAAATTGCCAGGAAAAAGGTAGCCAGCCTGTTCTCTTTCAAAGTTAAAGCACGCCAGCGGCTTTCATCTTTGTCACTCATCATGGGATTCCTTTCGCGACTTCTTCATGGCCTTATTCTTCAGATGGCGGTGAATCCGGTCAACCGGGGGCAGAGCAGAAAAAAACAGCGTACAGTTGAAATTGATCATGGAAACAGCAAAATGGACAATAATTAGGTGTGTTTTTTCCATACGATGTTCGCCTGATCTCGGACTATCTGCATCTCATCCGCCATAGATATAGAGCAGGCTGCCACCCTTTAATTTCGACACTATCTCATTCACTTGCCCAAAGGATACTGCCGGACACCCCCAACTCCGGCCCAGCCGGCCACCGTTCAGAAAGACCGCTTTGTAGCTGACCCAATCGGCACCGTGGATGACGATATCTCTCCGGAAAGCATTGTCGTTAATTCCCTCTTCTCTTCCATGCAGGCGCAAAGACCGCCCATGTCTGCCATTGTATTCCTCTCCGGTGATGAAAAAACCTCTGCTGCTTTTGTGAGAGCCTATTTCGTTGGAGAATTCGGTGGCATATATGTAACCCGTATTCTCCCCGTGGGCGACGAGAAATCTCTCCGCCTGACCTTTTTCCAGGTTGAAAATATACATTCTTTTCACGTAGGAAGGCTTGCTGAAATCGATCACCGTAAGATACTCTTTGTTATTAATTTCCTCTTGGTGATCATGAAAATAACACAATGCCTGTTCACGCGCCTCTTGGCTCAATCTGTTGGTCGAGATCAGATGTACGACCAAAATTGCTATCAAGATGAAAATGACCGTACCGCAAAATTTTCTCATATTCCGACAATAGCTACCTTATTATTCTAGACATGACAAATAGGGAATCGACACATATTTTAAAAAATCAATCCTCCTCAGGCTCCAAAGGCTCCCATTCACCGAAGGCATCGATCTCCACCTGGACTTGTGGATCTGTCCGGTACATCTCGCTGCCGATATAATGCCAGCCCAGATATTCCGAATCTCCTCCGCCCTGCGATACGATCAGGTATCTGTTGGAGAGATGGCCGATATTCTTGGCCTGATCGCGGGTCAGGGGATCGTCGCCGCCCTGGGGATCCATGGGGATCCAGCCGTAATTCGGCAAATAGACCTCTGGCCAGCGGTGAAAGTGCTCGTCCAGACTGGCGTCGTCGCCCCGGACCACGATTGCCCCCACATAGCGGGCTGGAAGTCCGGCCGCCCGACACAGGGCGATGAAGCTGAAGGTGTATTCAGAACAAGAACCCGTCCCTCTCTGGAGGATCACGGGAGCCGCGTTCCATCCCCCCACCAGCTCATATTCCAGGGTTTCCCGGACATGATCGAAGATCTTACGAGCAATCCAATAAGGGTTCACCTCATTACCGACAATCTTTTTCGCTAGTTCCTGGATGTATGTATCATGAATCATGTATTTGCTGCCATCGGCCGTGTACAGTCTCTTGATCTCCTTGGGGATGTCTGCCATGGTGCCGCAGCGATCGGGGAAGACAAAATAATCGATGGCCGAGATCTCCGCTTCTACGGTCATGATCGTCTGTAAGATAGCTGGTGAGCATACTCTGTCATGATGAAAATGAGCCATGCTCTGATGCCAGCGATCGGCTTTCAATCCGGACTGGTCCGGACTGAAAGCGATCAGATCTATGTGTTGTTGGGGCATATCCTCCGGGATGGCCAGGTACACGTCGGCCTCGTGTAGGTATCCGCTTCCCTCCACCTTTATCTCATAGGTCAGCGTCACCCTTGCTCGACGGGGCTCGCCCAGCCTAAATAGCTCCTCATCCTGTCGGATTAGCCGATACACTCGATCCGTTTGATAGTCCGCATTCCAGATGAACTCCCCATCCCAAGCCAGCCCCCGGGGATACGGACCCGGTGAGTCCAGGATAAGGATCACTTGGCCGGTATGGGGGTCCATCATGTAAATCTCGTCGGCGATGCGATCGGTGCACCATAGATAGATGCCGTCGAAGGTCAAACCATGGATGTTTTTAGCTGGCGCTTCAAAGGTTTTCACAGCCGTCCCGTCGCTCATATCGATTTTGATGATCTCATCGGCCCGGGGATCGCTGACCCACAGGGTGCTACCATCCCAGGCCAATCCCTGAGGATACTCACAGGGACAGTAGAGGGTTTTCAGGATGGACCCGTCCTGCGGGTTTACCCGAAAGATACGTTCCTGCCGGAGATCAACATTCCATAAGTACTGTCCATCCCAGGCCAGACCCATGGGCCAGAAACCTGGGGAGGGAATCTCTCTCAAAACGGCCCCTGTCCCAGGATCTACGCAGGTGAGCTTATCGGCTTTGTGATCGGCCACCCACAGATTCTCTCCGTCGAAGGTCAAGCCAGTGGGACAGGAATGCAGAGTTTGAATGCTATCGACCACTGCACCGGGATAGGCCATAGCCGTAGCCGCAATGGCCATCAGCGATAGAAATACCAGATAGCGCAGATATCTCAGGGACATATTTCCTCCTTGATCCTAACTTTTAAGTTCGGGTAACTGGGCGGTTCATCTCAGATCCGGGTTGCGGCCATTTTCCTCCAGCAGGGTCAGGGCCACCTTCTCCGCTGTGATGGGCATGGACTTGATCCTCACGCCCAGGGCATGCTCAACGGCATTGGCCACGATGGGAGCCGCAGGTATCATCGTGTGCTCCCCCACTCCCCGGGCCCCGAAGGGCCCATCTGGCTGAGCTACTTCGATGATGATGGGAATCATCTCATCCGGTATATCCAAAGCGGTGGGGATCTTGTAGTCCGTGAAATTGGGGTTGAGCAGTTTGCCCTTTTCGTCAAACCTCATGTCTTCATAGAGAACCGTGGCCAGCCCCTGAAGCAAACCACCGGTGATCTGGCCTTTCACCAATACGGGGTTGATGGCCTGCCCCACATCCACAGCGAGCACCGCTCTCAAAACCCTCATCTTCCCGGTTTGTTTGTCGATCTCAAGGGTGATTGCCCCTGCTCCCACGGTGTAGTGCGCGTTGGGATGCCCGCCCTGGCTTGTTTCCGGATCGCTTAGTGCCGAGATGAACTCCGGCATATACATCCCGCTTCCCAGGATCGGTCCGCCTCGGAATGTCCCGTCCTCCGTTTGAATGCCGTTGATCACAAAATCCTTCAGGGCAAGCTCAAAACCCGGTTTGCCCCGGCACTTGACCCTCTCCCCTTTCAGATAGAGTAATTTCTTTTCCAGACCACACCCTCTGTGAACCACCTCGAAAATCTTCTCTCTGGCATCCATAGCCGCTTTTTTCACGGCGTTGCCACAGCTCCAGGTGATATGGGAAGCCACCGTCTGCCACTCATACGGGTTCCTGTCGGTGTCCGGTGTTTCCACCCGGATCTTATGCGGAGGAACGGAGAGCACCTCGGCGGCAATCTGGGCCATTACTGTGAGATATCCCTGTCCCAGCTCCATTCCCGACACGGCGATATTTATGCTGCCGTCCTCGTTGAACTTCAAAACTGCCGCCGAGGAGGCATTCGGCGGCATGGCCGGCGCCTTCCAGAACAACGAGAAACCTTTTCCGATCACTTTGTTGGGATCCGCAGATTTTTCCTTCTTGCCCCACTCGATCGCCTCTGCCGTTCTGTCGATGGCCTGATGCAGCCCGCTGGGGTTCATCCTGGCACCATAGGGAAGCATATCTCCTTCCTCTATCGCGTTTTTCCTGCGAAACTCTACCGGATCCAGGCCGATCTTTTGGGCAATTCTGGTGATGTGCGATTCAAGTCCGAAATGAAACTCCGAATGTCCGAAACCCCGGTACGGACCGCCGGGAGGAAGATTCGTGTAGATGCACAGGGAGTCGATCTTCAGGTTGGGAATCCTGTATGGACCGCTTGCGGAGAGTCCTGCGGCATTCACGACATTCGCACCATACTCCACATACGCTCCGGCATCCCAGTGAAGGGTATGTTCCAGGGCGGTCATTGTCCCATCTTTCTTAACCCCCATCTTTATCCTGGCCACCAGCGCCTGCCGCTGGTAGGTGTTGTAAAATTCCTGCTC
>CBDUWG010000205.1:0-4225 GCA_965370845.1 uncultured bacterium | reverse complement strand
AAACAGCAGGCCGCAGATGGTCACCGGCAGGCTGATGTGCACCTTCCCCAGCTTAATCCCCTTATCTTTCAACGGAGAAAGAAACCCTTGGATGAGCCCTCTGCTGAAGATCTCCTCGCAGATGCTGGCCAATATCACCACGGTCAGCACGAAATTGAGCAATCCCTTGCTCATCGCCGGTTCACCCTCATCCCCACCTGGTGGCCCGCTGATCATCATCACGACCGCGCTGAGGACGAAAAAAAGCAGGGAGACGCCGATCGCCATGGCCACCGGCTTGACCAATTGGCTCACCTTGGCCCCTCGCAGTCCATAAACGTTCCTGTCCCCTCTGGCCAGGATGAAAATGAGAGCGAGGGAAAGAACCAAGAAGGTCGTCTGGCTGATCTCTCCTTTGGACAGCCAGGCGTGAGCATCTGTTAGCTTGCGCATAATTCCTATCGAGGGAACCAGATAGACGGCAAACAGGTAAATGGCCAGCCACATCCCGATGCCCAGCACGGCTCGGAGACCTTTGCTCATCACGATATCCCTCTCAACTGGATTAAAGTAATCAGTTGATTCCTCCTGGACGCTATCAGCAAGGGACGAACTCAGATCGATGCCGGAGGACACACACCTCCTTCTTTCGATCACAATTATTCTTTCAGAATAGATTCCCGGTCTTGAGCTCTCAGTTCCGCCAGGATGACAAAAATTCCCAGCAAAGCGGGCAAATATAGCAGGAAAAACCGATACAGCAATGTAAAGATCGGCAACAGATACCCCGGCATTAGAGTGGACATCAATGCGGCGATGCTCAGCTCGGCGATCCCGCTCCCACCGGGAGTCGGCGCAAAGTATAGGATAAGCATGATCAGGGTCTGAATGGCGAGCATATTCATGTAGCCACCTGCGACGCCCACACCTCGCATCAGAAAATAGCCCAGGGTGAATTTGGTCAGATACATCAAGATAGTGAGCCCAAAGGCACTCAGGAGCACTAATTTCTCATGTCGTAAAAAATGAGTGCGCGAAGCACGATAGCTGTCCAGTTCAACCCTTATCCGTCGGTTGAATTGAAAAATTCGCAGGCCCCAAGTTCGATGAACGCGAGCAAGAAGCTTCGCCATGGCGCGGACGCCGCGACTGAGCAGATCGGGCCGTCCCAGGGCCAAACAGAAGAGAACGAAAAATCCCAGAAAGGCAAGAAAACCATATTGCACAAAATAGCGAATCAGTCCCTGGGAGAGATGCTCACGGAGAAAGAGCAGCGCAAAAAAGCCCACGATCAGAAAAAAGATCAATGTAAAGGCAAAGTTGATCACCAGGACGAACATCGCCTTGGCCAGTGCAACGCCGGCACGGTAGAAAATATAAAGCTGTGCCGGCGCCCCACCCGTCTGCGAGGGCGTAATCGCACCCCCAAATACGTTCGCTAAATTCACCCGTACACAAAGCCAAGGCGTCACGCCGGGCTTGATCTTGCGAATGAAAATGTGATATCGGTATGCGCTCAGGAACATATCCAAAGCGGAGAGCACTATCGCAATAGAGAAAAAACGAACATCGAGATGAAGCAGGGCCTCAAGCGTCTGCGGGGTTTGGGTCACGAAGTAGAGCAATGCCAAACCGGCGACGGTAAAAATCACAAAATAGAGCACGCCCTTATGGATCCTTCTGTGATTGAAGGGCGTCTCGACTTTCGCCTCCACCCTCTCGGCAAGATCACTTTGAGCTTGGATCAACCGCTTTTCTCCCATAACGGATAAAATCGTCGTAGATCATCTCTGTGTGTGCTCTAAGACATGCCTCGAGCTGAAGAGACCGCGGCCGGCGTCATCCCCCGGAACTCATCTTCTCGATCTGCGCATGCCGGAAGCAATCTACGGTGTGATCGTTGACCATTCCCACCGCCTGCATGAACGCGTAGCAGATGGTCGGGCCGACGAACTTGAACCCGCGCCGCTTCAGATCCTTGCTCAGAATCTCGGCCTGGGGCGTCCGGCTGGGAATCTGTTCAAAGGTACGCCAGCGGTTGTTTTTCGGCCTGCCGCCGACGAATCCCCACAGATAGGCATCGAAGGTGCCGAACTCCTCCTGAACAACCAGGAAAACCCGTGCGTTCCGGATAGCAGCCGCTATCTTGAGCCGGTTACGGACGATGCCCGCATCGGCCAGAAGCTCTGCGGTCTTGTCAGCATCATACCGGGCAACAACACGAGGGTCGAAACGATCAAATGCCCGGCGGTAGTTCTCGCGCTTCTTCAGAATGGTGCTCCAGCTCAGTCCCGCCTGGGCTCCCTCCAGGATGAGGAATTCGAATAAAAGCCTGTCGTCATGTACCGGCACACCCCACTCACGGTCGTGATAAGCGATGGACAGCTCGTCTGTGGCCCAGGGGCAGCGGTGTATCTTGCCCACCTCTGCGGTAGACATCATGGGTTCACCTCAATAGAATACATTTGCTCATCTTAGAATGGCCCCGGTGGCCAGGTTCAGTGGATTTATTGGATTGATGGAGACGGTCACCTCTTCGGGATCGGTACTTCCCGGCTGGCAGATCTGGATGTTTGCATACTGGGCCAGAGACAAACCGGGCGGGGGCATGGAAAAAAGCAACGGGACGATGACCACCAGACGGTTCAGCGTGAACCCACCTTTCCTTCCCCTATCAGGGGGACGAAACCCTCTTTTTCCCGGAGACGATCTCTACCACAGCGGCATCGACGACCCTATCGAAGAGGATCTTGTGCCCGGCGTCATTCAAATGAACACCGTCCCCACAGTCGTAAGCGGGATCGATGGTGCCATCGGAACGGGCCAGACCGGTCCAGAAATCGATGGCCCTGTCCCCGAAGCGAGAGAATGTTGAGTCCCGCATGGCCATCAGGTTCTCCCGTTGTTCCTGGGAAAGGTTGCGTGGTTGGGTTGTGGTGATCCAGACAGGCACTTCTCCATCCCCGGCCAGGGCCAGGATCTGGTCGTAGTTGGACAGCTGCTCGGTGATGCCATAACCATAGGCATCATCGTTGCTGGGCAGATTGATGATGATGGCCGAGGGATCCAGCAAAAGGGCCATGGTTATGCAGCGACATGGATCGGGCCCGGGTCTGTGCTCCGGTGGCACATAACCTCTGGGCATCATGTGATAGGTGGTGGACCCGCCCTTGGCCAGATTGATGACTCTGTTATCTGGGTTAATATCCTCTACACAGGCCAAGTAGCGATTCACCCAGGCGTTGGTGATATGGCCAGGACCTGTGCCAGCTGCCGTGGAGGAACCCAGCACCACGATGGTCACAGGGGATTTTCTGGTCCCGCCGAGATCGACCTCCTCGACCTTGCAGCCGGCCAGGATCATAACAATCAGCAAACAAGGGAGTGTGAATAATTTCTTGTTCACGGGTATTCTCCTGGAATAAAAATCCGTAAAAGAGAGAATAGAATAGACGGTATTGTCCACGTTTTTATCTGGACATAATGCCCCGCGATGCCAAAACCTCCTCGGCTCTCTCCAGACTATCGGCCAGAACCTTCACCGCCACCTGGCCATTACCCAGCCTGCGGTGTATCGTCAAACTCGGAAATGTCGGCCGGCTTGCCTCCCACATGGCCAGAGTTCCCGTTGCGCTGAGCGCGCGATTCGATAGGATGATGGAGTCAATACCGCTTTCAGAAAATATCTGTTTGACCAGCTCTCCATCAATAGCAGTCTCCCCGGTGAAGACCGTGACCCATTCGACGATCTCTCCATCATCGTCTTCATGTACCTTACCGTGAATTTTTAAATGCGCCTGAAGTTGCTGAAAGATATCAATACACACGGCTCCGATGACCAGCAGAACAGGTCCAAAAAATCCGCTCAGGCGTGGACTGATACCGAATAATTTCGCCAGAACAAAGGGTGCTGCGGCCAGCAGGCAAAGGAAAAAGACACTGGGCAAAATCGTTCTTTCCAACATCCTGTCGATGTATCTAACAGCCTCTTCTGCTGATTCAACTCCCGCAACCCTATATCCGTAGCTCTGCACCCTTTTTATCAGATCTTTGGGATTAAAAACGATAGCTGTGACCAGGTAGGTGAAAAACAAAATTAGCACACAAAGAACAACCCAGTATGTTGCCGATCCGTGATCAGCTATTGCTTTTACTGTGTTTCCAAGTTCCAAACCAAAGTTTTCCAGTGTTACCGGCAGAAACATGATCGACATCGCGGCGCGAACAGGAATGCTTCCCACCATAT
>CBDUWG010000204.1:0-4227 GCA_965370845.1 uncultured bacterium | reverse complement strand
CTTGATCAGGTGGAAATAGACTACTGTACCTCCTGTGAAGGTATTTGGTTTGATGCCGGAGAGCTGGAGCTTTTATTGGGGGACTCTGCTGAAAAGGATCATTTTCTATCTTCTCTTGAGCTAGACAGAACCGCTAAAGAGAAAGCTCGAAAATGCCCCATCTGCTCAAAGAGGATGGAAAAGGTTTGCCCTGTAGCAGACAGGAGGTTTCATATAGATAGATGCCGCCGGAATGATGGCATCTGGCTGGATGGAGGTGAGCTTGAGCAAATCGTTCGGATGACTGGTGTTGGCAAAGATCATCGGGTTTTACGTCTACTCAAAGATATCTTCGCCAACAAAACACAATGATGAAAGGAGGGTGAAGATGATAATTCTACTGATACCTTTAATAGTCATCGCGATCCTTTTCGTGGTCTTTATCGGAATATACAACTCTCTGGTACGACTGAGAAACCGGGTGAAAAATGCCTGGTCGCAGATCGACGTTCAATTGAAAAGGCGACACGACCTGATCCCGAATTTGGTGGAAACTGCCAAGGGATACATGAAACACGAAAAGGAGACCTTAGAGAATATCACACAGGCAAGAAGCCGGGCTATGGGTGCTGGAAATGTCGGCGAGAGGTCGAAAGCCGAGGGCACCTTGAGCGGTGCCATCAGCAAGTTTTTCGTCGTCGTGGAGAATTATCCTGATTTGAAAGCGAATCAGAACTTTCTATCCTTACAGGAAGAATTGACCTCCACTGAGAACAAAATAGGGTTTGCCCGGCAGAGCTATAACGATCAGGTGCTGTTCTTCAACAACAAGATACAGATGTTTCCTTCAAGTATAGTTGCCGGGATGTTCAGTTTTAAGATAGAGGAGTTTTTTGAGATAGAAGAGGCCGCAGAAAGGGAAGTGCCGAAAGTCGATTTTTCGTGATGGATGATGGGAAAACCCGTTTGTCTTTCCGTTGATGGGCAGAGGTAAGTCTGTTGTCAACGCTCAAGCTCAGCGGAGGGTTGAGGAGCTGAAGTCAGAGAGCCATGTGGGAGCTGATACGAAAAAATAAAAGAAAATCGCTGATTCTTTTTATATTTATGGGAATTTGCCTTGTTCTGTTGGGCTATTTCGTCGGCGCTGTCTTCTTCCCTCCCGATGGGGGCGTTGCCGGTATTTTCATCGCCCTGGGTGCCTGGTTTCTCATGTCGCTGATCAGTTATTTTACCGGTGACTCGATTCTACTGGCCACCAGCAACGCGCAGGAAATTTCTCATGATGTCCATCCACAGCTCTTCAACATTGTGGAGGAGATGAAGATCGCGGCCAATTTACCTGTTATGCCAAAGGTGTATGTTATTGACGAAGCGGCGCCCAATGCGTTTGCCACGGGCACAAGACCGGAAAAAAGCGCTGTTGCGGTGACTGCCGGACTGCTTTCCCGGCTTAACAGAGATGAGCTGCAGGGGGTGATTGCCCACGAGATGTCTCACATCGCCAATCGGGATGTGCTGTTTATGACCTTTGCCGGGATCTTGCTGGGGAGTATAGTGCTCATCTCCGAGGTGTTTTTAAGAAGCATGTGGTTTTCCCCCAGATCATCGAAAAGGTATCGTTCCGGTAAGAAAGTGGCCGGAGGGCAGGCTCAGCTGATCATCACCGCTGTCGCAATTGCTCTTGCCATATTAGCTCCTATAGTAACTCGGCTGCTTTATTTCGCCATATCAAGAAAAAGGGAATATCTGGCCGATGCGTCCGCTGTCAGGTTGACCAGATATCCACATGGCCTGGCCTCTGCTCTGCAGAAGATCTCGGCGGTGAAATTGGATCTGCCCTCGGCCAACAAGGTCACAGCTCCCATGTATATCGTAAATCCTCTTAAAAAGAAAGGCGCCCAACTGTCAAATCTCACCAGCACCCATCCTCCTATCAACGAGAGAATTAAAATCCTGCGCAGCATGATATACAGGGCTAATTTTCTCGATTATCAAAAAGCCTATTCGCGGATCAAGGGGGAATCGTCCGTGATTATCCCGGCATCAGGATTGCGACAAACCGAGGTGATCCCGGTGCGGAAAGCATCTGTGCAGAAAGGGGTGGGAGAGACAGGGAAAAAGAAGGGAGTTAGAGAGCTGGGGGATTTGATGCGGGCGGTCAACAAATACGCTTTTTTGATCTGTGCCTGCGGGCTAAAGATAAAAGTGCCCCCGGATTTCAAGAAACCCAAGATATCCTGTCCCCGGTGCGGGCGGGAAGTTGAGGTTCCGCTTGCTGAACTGGCGGCCCTCACTGCGGTAGCGGGGGCCGTGACGGCGGGAAAAGATGAGAAAAAAGATGAGCAGATCTCAGCAGACAGCCAACAGGTCTATATGAGAAAAGGAAAGGGCTGGGAGAGCTTTTCTTGCTCTTGTGGTAGATTGCTGCAGATCTCCCCGGCCTTTCACGGCTCGCATATTATTTGTAGCACATGTGGAAGAATGACCGTGATTAAAAGTTAAGGACACGATCTTCACTTTGACATCTCGTGCCGCCAAAAGAGACCGGATCGATGAGATGAATGTACAAGCGGGGATGTAGATCGAGGAAGATATGAAATGAAAGAGGTGAAATATGAAAAGAGCCTTGGCGGGAATATCCGCGATAATCCTTTTGCTTGTCTGTAGTTATGGGATAGTAAATGCTCAGCCATTGCATTTTAACATTGAAAGGGTAGAGGAGTTTAGTGGCACATCCAACACGAGATTGTTGATTCATCCAGCAAACCATGATCTCATTGCCTAAAATAGCTGTTGGAGTCTTGCGTTCGGGTTTGTATCAATGTGATAGTGATGATTAACCGGGTTAGATGAATGAATTTCAAAGACAAAATCGTGCTTGTAACAGGCGCTTCCCGGGGGATTGGACGAGCCATTGCACAGGCCTTTGCCCGGAACGGAGCCGGTGTTGCCGTCCATTACCATCAGAACAGGACAGCCGCAGAGAAAAGCATGAAGGTCCTGACGGGGGGGCCACATGGGCTTTTCCATTGCGATGTCTCTGATCCTTCCGCTGCCCGGTCTCTGATCGAGGATGTGGTCGAGAAGTTCAGCCGACTGGATGTACTGGTGAACAACGCGGGTATTTACAGGTCGCATCCCATCGAGCAGACAGGTTACGAGCAGTGGCTTGACGATTGGCAGCAAACGCTGGCCACGAATCTTCTGGGACCGGCGAATCTGATGTATTGGGCTGCGCAGCACATGATGAAACGGGGTGGCGGTCGCATCGTGAATATCTCATCCCGGGGCGCATTCCGGGGCGAGCCCGATGCGCCCGCTTACGGCGCCAGCAAAGCCGGACTAAACGCTCTGAGCCAGTCCCTGGCCAAAGCTCTGGCTCCCCACAATATCTTCGTCACTGTGGTGGCTCCGGGATTCGTTGAGACGGATATGGCCGCCGAGGCGCTGACCGGTCCACATGGCGAGAGTATTCGCCAACAGAGCCCCTTGGGGCGGGTTGCCCGACCGGAAGAGGTGGCCCGGGTGGTCCTTTTCCTGGCCTCTGAAGATTCGGATTTTCTGGCGGGTGCAATAGTAGATGTCAACGGAGCATCGTATCTTCGCTCGTAGGAGGGTTTCCATCCCGCTGGGATTTGTTAAATACAATCTTTATCAAGAGGAGATCAGCTTTATGTTATCCATAAAGGTCCCGCGTTTGATTCCGATGGTGCTGGGAATTATTCTCCTTACTATGATATCCATCTCCTGCCAAAAGCAGACTGAAACCCAGTCCTCTGAAGTGACAGGAACTGCCCTCTCAGCCGACGGGGTCAGCATCCATTACCAGGTGCGGGGAACCGGTGCGCCCGCCCTGGTCTTTGTCCACTGCTGGTGCTGCGACCGCAGCTTCTGGGATGCGCAGGTCCCATATTTCGCCGAAAAGTACAGGGTCGTCACCGTGGATCTGGCTGGTCATGGAGAGTCCCCGGCCGACCGTGAGGCCTGGACCATTCCGGCCTTCGGCCTGGACGTGGTGGCTGTGGTGGAAAAGCTGGACCTGAGGCAGGTGGTCCTGATCGGGCATTCCATGGGTGGGCCGGTGATCCTCGAGGCGACGCGGCATATACCGGAGCGGGTGATTGGGCTGGTGGGGGTGGACAATTTTCAAGATATGGGTCAGAAATGGCCACAGGAAGAATTTGAGGCCTTTCTCAGCACATTGAAGGCCGATTTCCAGGGCGCTACCCGGAACTTTATCCGCGGTAT
>CBDUWG010000203.1:0-4232 GCA_965370845.1 uncultured bacterium | reverse complement strand
AGTGGGTCGACCCGGGCGCTGCTTCTGTCTTTTCTGCATCGCGGTCTGGGCGGACCGGTCATGGTCATCACCGCTCAGCCAAAAGAGGCGGAGGAACTGGTGGATGACCTGACCGCGATGCTGGGGGAAATCCACTACTTTCCGGCGTGGGATGTGCTGCCCTACGAGCCCAACCACCCCAGCGTGGAAGTATTGGCCAGTCGCTTAGAGACCATCGATGCTCTGGCCCGGGACAAAACGCCCATGGTGGTCACCACCATCCGGGCGCTGATGCAGCGAACCATGCCCAGGGAGCTGCTTCTAAAAAGAACCCTTCACCTCTCGGTCGGTTCATACTCTCCCCGGGATGATCTGATCGGTAAGCTCCTCGATCTGGGTCTTGAGCGAACGCCTCTGGTGGAGCAGGTGGGCCAGTTCAGCGTGCGCGGCGGCATCGTGGATGTCTTTCCTCACGGCTGCGAGAATCCCTACCGGTTGGAGTTCTTCGGCGACGAGATCGAGTCCATCCGTCAGTTCGACATTTTCTCCCAGCGGTCCGTCGCTCACCAAACGGATGCCGTGATCCTGCCCCGGAGCGAGGTGCTCATCTCCGACTTAAGGGAAGCATGCGCAGAGCTTGCCGACAAAAAGATCCCCATCCTCTTTGAGGAAGACATTTCCGCTCACGGATTTCAGTGGATCGCTCCTCTCTTTCCAAAGCTGGTGGCCAGCCTGTTGGATTATTTTCCAGCAGAAGCCCTGGTGGTCCTGGACGGTCCCGAGGAAATCTGGCAGGAGGCCGGAGAGGCTCTTCGGGAGGCCGAGAGGGAGTTCTCCCGTGCCGCGGTGGAGGAACGGACCGTGCCGCCGGAGGAGATCTATGACTCCGAGAACCGCATCCAACAAGATCTGAACCGGCTGCGCCTGGTTGCCAACCGTCCTCTGGGTGGCGGCGAGCTGGACGTGGGGACCAGCCAGCCAGAGGCCATGGGCGGTGATCTGAACCGGCTGCGCGCGAAAATCAAAGAATACGCCCGGGACGGCTATCGCAACTTCATCCTCTGCGACAACGAGGGCCAGGCCCACAGATTAGAGGAGCTTCTGCCGGATGTCCCGGCAAACCTTCAGATCCGGGTGGGCGCCCTGCACGGCGGCTTCGTCCTTCCGGAGGTCCGCCTGGCCGTCTTCACCGACCACCAGATCTTCAACCGCTACCGACGCCGCCACCGCTTCTGGAAATTCCGCGGCGGGACGGCCATCTCTCACTACTCGGCTCTGTCCGCAGGCGACTTCGTGGTGCACGTGGACTACGGCATCGGCAGGTACGAGCGGCTGCAGCAGTTGCGGGTAGACGACCGCCAGATCGACTGCCTGGTCATCTCGTATCGGGATGACGACCGGCTGTACGTGCCCATCGACCAGCTCAAACGTGTCCAGAAATACATCGGCGGCGATGGGGGGACTCCAGCCCTCTCCCGCCTGGGGGGCACCGCCTGGGAGAGGGTCAAAGCCAGGACCAAGAAGGCCATCCGGGATATGACCCGGGAGCTGATCCAGCTGTATGCCGAGCGGAAGGCCAAAAAAGGGTCCGCCTTCTCTGCGGACACCGTGTGGCAGAAAGAGCTGGAGGCCTCCTTCATCTACGAGGAGACCCCGGACCAGATCACGGCCATCGAGGCCATCAAGAAGGACATGGAGAACCCCTCGCCCATGGATCGCCTGATCTGCGGCGATGTGGGCTACGGCAAGACCGAGGTGGCCATCCGCGCCGCCTTCAAGGCGGTCATGGACGGGAAGCAGGTAGCTGTCCTGACTCCCACCACCATTCTGGCCCAGCAGCACCTGACCACCTTCTCCGACCGCCTGGCCGATTATCCCGTCAACGTGGCCATGCTCAGCCGCTTCAAGACCAAAAAGGAGCAGGCCGAGATCCTGAAAGACCTGAAGGCCGGCAAAATCGATGTCGTCGTGGGCACGCACCGGCTCATACAGAAAGACATGACCTTCAAAGATCTGGGTCTGGTGATCATCGATGAGGAGCAGCGCTTCGGGGTAAGCCATAAGGAAAAGCTGAAACAGCTGCGCCGGCTGGTGGACGTCCTCACCCTGACGGCCACCCCCATACCTCGCACCCTGTACATGTCCCTCATGGGGGCCAGGGACATGTCGGTGATCAACACCCCACCCAGGGACCGGCAGCCCATCAAAACGGAGTTCCTGGAATTCAGCGATGAGGCCATCGCCGAGGCCATTCTCCGGGAGGTGGATCGGGGCGGCCAGATCTATTTCGTTCACAACCGGGTTCAGTCCATCCAGGCCATGGCCCAGCTGGTCCGCAGGGCCGTCCCTCAAATTCGGGTGGGCATCGCCCACGGGCAGATGCCCGAGCGGGTTCTGGAGACCACCATGCTCAAATTTCTCCGCGGCGACTACGACTGTCTGGTGGCCACCACCATCATCGAGAACGGGCTGGACATCCCCAACGTGAACACCATCATCATCAATCGCGCCGACGCCTTCGGCCTGGCTCAACTGTATCAGCTGCGCGGAAGGGTCGGCCGCTCACAGCATCTGGCTTACGCCTACTTACTCACCCCATCCTTCAGGACCCTCTCAGAGGTGGCTCGTAAAAGGCTAAGCGCCCTGCGAGAGTTCACCGCTCTGGGCTCCGGGTTCCAACTGGCCATGAGAGATCTGGAAATTCGCGGGGCCGGCAATATCCTTGGCTCCCAGCAACACGGCTTTATCACCTCCGTGGGCTTCGACATGTACTGCCGGATCCTGGATGAGGCGGTGTGCGAGCTCAAGGGAGAAGAGGTGGAAGAGCTGCCCGAGCCTCGCCTGTACCTCAAGGTAGATACCTACATTCCCGAGGACTACATCCCGGACGAGGAGCAAAAGGTGGCTCTCTGTCAGCGGCTGTCGCGAACCAGGTCCCAGCAGGAGATGGATGACCTTCATCTGGAAATGGAGGACCGTTACGGTCGTGTGCCCTCGCCGGTCCAGGCTCTCCTGGACACAGTGGCCATCGGCCTTTTAGCCAAACAAAAGGGCTTGGACCTTGTGGCCATCCAGGACGACACGCTATTGCTGGAATACCACCCCCAGAGAGTTCCTACAGCAGAGGAGATCTCCAGCATGCTGGACAGAGCGACAGATCCTCTTCAATTCCTCTCCGGAGACAAATTCGCCGTCCGCATCTCCATTCCCAAAAAGCACCAAAGCAAGAGCCTCGCTTTCATAAAAAATGCCTTGCAAAAAATATAAAAGCATGTTATTATAGAAAAACTGTGCTCTGAAACTTTTCACCTTTAGTAAGGAGGATTCATCGTGCGTGCGACCTCTTTCTACGTCACCGCTTTTGTGTGCTGCGCTCTTTTCTTCGGCTGTGCAAAGCCGGAAAACCGGGCTGTGGCCAGAGTGGGAGAGCAGACCATCTCTGTGGGCCAGCTCCAGGACAGGCTCAAAGCCAAAAACTTCAGCTCTTTCGAGGATGAATTGGCTCAAAAACGTACCCTGTTAGACAGCATGATCGATGAGGAACTCATGATCATGGGAGCCATTGAGGCCGGCATGGACGAAGATCCTGATTTTCTGCTCAAAATCAAAGATGTTGAGCGGCGTATACTTCTGGAGACGCTGTTCAATACTGAGATTTTAGAAAAGAGCGCGCCCTCCGAAAAGGAGATAAAAGAACACTACGAAAGAATGTCCTGGGAGGTAAAAGCAAGTCATATCCTCGTCGAGGCCGAGGAAACGGCCCAGGAGATCGCTAAGCAGCTTGCCGAGGGGGCCGACTTCGCCGAGCTGGCCAAGGAAAAATCTACCGATAGAAGCACCAAAGACAAAGGTGGCGACCTGGGCTATTTCTCCTGGGGCCGCATGGTCAGTCCATTTCAAGACACGGCCTTCACCATGCAAGTGGGCACCATTTCCAAGCCGCTGGAAAGCCAGTTCGGATGGCATATCATCAAATTAGAGGATCGACGTCAGGTCCAGACAAAGGATTTCGCCGAGGAAAAAGCTACTATCGAGAAAACTCTGTCCAGCGCAAACAGCAAAAGGCTTGGCCAGGAATATGTGACCGCGGTGAAGGAAAAGGCCAACATTCAGTTGGACCCGGAGACCGTTCAGGTTGTCCTGAACAAGTTTTTAGCCAAACAGCAGTCCGCGGAAGATTTCACCCAAGAGGAAAGAGAGATGACCCTGGTCACCTTCCAGGTCGGATCTAGGACCGTGGACTATTTCCTGGC
>CBDUWG010000202.1:0-4246 GCA_965370845.1 uncultured bacterium | reverse complement strand
CTTCCAGATATTTGTGACCAAAGAGATGCTCTCCTCCGTGTTCACCGGCCAGATGTTCCGCGACACTTTCATCGGAACGGCCATCGGCAGCATCTCCGCCGGCCATCCCGTTACCAGTTACATCATCGGCGGAGAGCTGCTCAAGGGAGGCGTGGACCTGTTCGCCGTCACGGCATTCATAGTGGCCTGGGTGACGGTGGGCGTGGTTCAGTTTCCGGCAGAGGCGAGCATTCTGGGAAGACGGTTTGCCACCCTCAGGAACCTGCTCAGCTTTGCTTTAGCAATTCTCGTCGCCATGGCCACGGTGACTACCTTGAGGATGATCCAATGAGAGAAAAGAAAAAAGGGAAAGGCGAAAATCGCTTCGGCCTGTACTTTCTGGCCGCTGTCGTTCTGCTGTACCTGGTCCTGCTCCTTTTACGGCCGGACCAAATCCACAGATCACTTCAGTCGACCGGACATCTGCTGGTGCAGATCATTCCCATATTCCTGCTGGTCATCTTCTGCATGGGGATCATGAATTATTTTATAACTCCGAAGACCGTCTCGAAGTACGTCGGCAAAGGTTCCGGCATCAAGGGATGGCTGCTGGCCACATCCACAGGAATACTCAGTCACGGCCCCGTTTATGTCTGGTATCCCCTGTTGAAGGACCTCCGAGAACAGGGCATGAGAAGCGGTTTGATGGCAGCTTTCCTGTACAACAGGGCCATAAAGATCCCTCTGCTGCCGCTGATGGTCTATTACTTCGGCATCAGGTTTGTGGTCGTTCTGCTCATTTACATGATCATCGCCTCCATCTTGGAGGGGAAAGTCATCGAAATCTTCGAACGGTAAGTTATCAAGCAACTTCAACGATGGAGAAGGAAATATGCTGCGGCGAGGCTTTTTTGTGCTGATCATCTTTGTCATCTCCATGATGTGCTGCTCCAAAGGCAAACAGAAAGGAGAAATCGCCATCGAAGGATGGCCCGGGGAAGGAATGCCCGTCATCGCCTGGGCCGGCTCGGAAAATTCGCTGGCCCTGTTTTCCGATCCAGGCGATAAGCAGCCATCCGGCTATCTGGCTGTGCAAAAAGACCAGCATCTGCAATGGGACAGATCGCTGATCCTGGTCAAAAAACTCGGCCAGTTAGAAATCCTGGAAGATCGCATCATGACCGGTTACATCTACGATTCCATCGAGAACGAAAAATTGGTCGGGGGAAAAACGGGGGAAATCAACCTTTCCTCAGGCACAATTCTGGATGTGGTCTGTTATGCTGCAGAGGGTGATTACATCGTCCGCTACCAGAAAAAATACGTGGAAATGAGCGCATCCCTTGAGTGCCAGCAGTTGCTACTTGCGCCCCAGACCCAGTGGTGGATCCGTCTAGTAAGAAACGGCAGGCATTTAGGCTGGGTGAAAGTAGACGGTGAGAAAGTAGTCGTTGTTGACCGGAAATTATAAGGATCGACCTGCTGGTGGTGCAATACGACGACTTCGATAAAGCCTGGGACATCGACCCATTATTGACCTACCGTCTGAGCCCCTTCTCCCTTTTCTACATCGGCTCAACCTACGACTACGCGGAGGCCGATCTCGAGGAGAGCAACACCACTCAGTGGAAATCGACCACCCGCCAGTTTTTCCTCAAGCTACAGCACTTGTTTTAATTGTGATCCTCCCTCACGGCCGAGCATGGCGTTGGGCATTGGATCAGGAGATCCGAAGCATGACCATCGCAGACCTCATCAACCGCTCGACGCCTCCCACCCCCTGGGTCGAGGGCGATAACATCCCCTGGAACGATCCCCAGTTCAGCGAGCGGATGCTTCACGAGCACCTATCTCAAGAGCACGATGCCGCCAGCCGGCGCTCAAAAAAAATCGACCAGCACGTCGGCTGGATCCATCGACACCTGTTGTCGGGACAGCACACGCACATTCTGGATCTCTGCTGCGGGCCGGGCTTGTACACCAGCCGGCTGGCCAGATTGGGGCACGACTGCTTGGGCATCGATTATTCTCCCGCCTCCATCGCTTACGCTCAGAACCACTCGAAAACAGAAAAGCTGCGTTGTACCTATCTGCTGGAGGACATTCGGGTGGCGGAATACGGCTCCCCCTTTGGCCTGGTCATGTTGCTCTTTGGGGAGTTCAACATCTTTCGCCCGGTTGACGCTGGAAACATTCTCAAAAAAGCTCTTGCAGCACTGACCAGAGATGGCGTACTTTTGATGGAAACTCATACCTTTGAAGCGATCCAAGAAAAGGGAGAAGAAGGCACGGCCTGGCGCACCATCGAGAAAGGGCTGTTCTCGGACTGTCCGCACATTTTTCTCGAGGAGAGCTTCTGGGAGCCTGACGGAAAGACAGCCACGAAACGCTACCACATCATCGACGCGGCCACCGGCACAATCCAAAAGCATGCACGGAGTTTACAGGCTTATACAAAATCCCAATATAGAAGCATCCTGGGAGATTGCGGCTTCCCCAGCGTCGACTTTTATCCTTCTCTCATTGGAAAAGAAGATCAATCTCAAAGCGATTTCATCGCCATTGTTGCAGAAAGGAGACCCGCCGGTGAATAAGCACGTGATCATCTTCCTGATATTCATCTTGCCTCTATTCATAGCTCCCCGCGTCTCAGCACATTGCGAGATTCCTTGTGGAATATATGGCGACGAGGTCCGTTTCTACATCCTCGAGGAGCACATCGCCACCATCGAGAAGTCCATGAAGATGATCGTTGAACTGTCCAAAGAGCAGAACAAGAATTACAACCAGCTGGTGCGCTGGATTAACAACAAAGAACAGCATGCCGATCAGATCCAGGAGATCGTCAGTCAGTATTTCATGACCCAGAGGGTGAAGCCTGTCGATGCGGAGCGCGGAGAAGCCTACAAGATGTATCTGGAGAAGATCACCAGACTGCACAAATTGCTCATCTCTACCATGAAGACCAAGCAGACCACTGATCTCGAGCATGTCAAGGATCTGAGATCTCTCCTGGTCAGCTTCAGGGCTGTCTATTTCGGAGCTGATCCGGGGGAACATCGACCCCCGCAGGAGAGGTAGTTAGGTTGCAGTTTTAAGCGTTTATAAATCCTTTGGTCAGCAAGGCTCTATAAGAATAGAGTCCCGAAAGTTTGATTTGAAATGAACATTGAATTTGAGATTGATCGGGCGATTGCCATCGGCAAACGCAACCAGGAAATCGAGACGCTTGTCCGAAGCTGGTGCTCTCACGCCAAGGTCGAACCGTGGGTGGGTGGCGGCCGAGGCCTAGTTGAAGAGATGACTGGGCTTCCAATTGGTATGCGGCTGGTTCGGTGCCCACACGCTAAGAAAACAAGCGGAGCTTCAATGAACCTCAAGGAACTCGCTCTTGAGTTCTATGAGAGCAACTGTATAGGCTGCAATCACAGGAATCCAGTTAGACTCCCTAACATATCTGGGCTCCACCATCAACTCTCGGAAAAGAAGAAGGCAAAGGCTAAGCGCCAAGCGGAAGCTCGCGAAGAAGCGATAAACAAAATTCGTCATCGTAAAGAGGCTCGCGCGCAGCTGCGTAAATCTCAGGATTCAATGCGGGAAGAGATTATCAACTTAATGGACGCAGTTGATGAGGATGCATCCCAAGAGGTAGTTGATAAGTTAGCGCTCATGGCAAAACAAGTTCCGGAGCGTTTCGATGTTTCTCTAATCGAGAAGCTTCACGAGTTAGGCAAAGTTGGCGGATTGTTTAGGACTGAAGCCAGTTTGCGGACTATAGCTGTTCTCACGCCGGGTGACCCGCGGCTTGTGGCGGCAGCTCTGCATTCTCTGTCTCGCGGTGATATATCGCAAAAAGCGGCAGAAATCGTGGAGCATAAGCTCTCTGCTTCCAACTGCGATTATATTATCCCGGCCGTCCCGGCGCTGTGCCATCTCGCGTCGCGGCCACATCCACCCATCGGCTTACCGAAAGCCGCATTGCGGCCTGGCCCCTTAATCAAGGCGTACGAGGTATGCCCGGATGCTGTCGTTGAAGGCCTGGAAAAGTTCTTGCGCGTGCCCCGGCAAGATGCTCGCGTAGCTGCGGCTCAGGCTGCCGAGAAGTTGATAATGATCGACGCGAAGCTGGGGCCAAGAATAGCTCCCGCGATGCTCAATTCGCTATCGCTACCTGACGACCCATATGAGGATGGTTTCAGCTCTCGTTATGTTACCAATGCCTTAGCGGCCGCACTCCTGCGTAAGCCATCAGAGATCGATTTGATAT
>CBDUWG010000201.1:0-4268 GCA_965370845.1 uncultured bacterium | reverse complement strand
AGAATCGTAAACAGAAAAAAACAGAGTCGTGGTCTTTAGCATTACGGATCCCGGATCCCGAGCCCCGAATAACGAGTTTCGAACTCTCTTAACTCGCCTAACTCTCCAAACTCTCTAAACTCTCAAAACTATAACCAAGGATCGGTTCTATCTTTTTATCCAGTATCCAGTATCCAGAATCCAGAATCGGTTTTATCTTTTTACGAAGCTCGAAGCTGGAAAACAACCATCTCTCTATCTCCCTCTCACCGTTTAACATTACAACATCCCCGGGCCTTTGTCAAGATAAAATCGCTGGGCTGCCGACATGAAAAAACCGTGCTCTGTCCAGAGCGCGGCCAAGCGTTCCGGCGAAACCGGAGGAGCTATCCTACCGAAAGCGATAATTCAGGGAACAGGAGAACAGGCTGGTGGTGAAATCATCCTCTTTTTGCTTGTGCCATTCCGGCTCATGGTCGGCGAAAAGATCGATGCTGACCTCATCGTTGATGCGGTAATTCAACAGCAGGGTGGGATGAAGGTAGGTATACCCGCTGTAAAAATTTTCTTCTTCAGTTTCCTCATAATCGCGCGCTCCAAATTCTATGGCCAGATTGGCCCATAGCCGGCCTATCCCACTGTAATCCAGATCCAACTCCACTCCCAGCTCACGGTAGGTTTCGCCTATGGATGTACCCTTAGCCTTTGATCGACGCAACATGGGAAGCAGAGACACGCTGAAGGCAGAATGGATATTTCGGGATAATCCCAGCTTGCCGGTGGCTGTCCAGAAGTTATAGTAGATTTCGTCGGAATGATCGTAAAACATATGCTCAAAATCTCCTTTGAACACCAGACTGGTATTGGAGCTCAGTTCATACTCCAGCTCACCGTCACCGGTCAGGTCCAGATAATCCTGCTGGTTCTCTTGCTGCTCAGCTTGCCGCCTTTCCATCTGGCCATCCAGACGAAACATGAACTTCCAACCTACAAAGCCGTCCAATGAGGAGGTCAACAAGTGACTTATATAGTCCATCCCGCTGGAGTCGGGAACTTCCTTTTTGGCTAAGTAATAGTCCACAGCCAGATTCCACATCAAATCCAGATCCAGCTGCACGCCCGCCGCTATCTGGCCGAGCCAATAGTCATGGAAATACGTTGTGCTCTTCTCATAGTCGACATAGGTCAACTGCTGTTCGGCTCCCAGGCGCAGATCCGGCCGAATGGGCCAGGACCACTCAATTTCAAACCGATCCTCCACATAGCCGCTGCCGAACAGGCTCTCACCTTGCCACCGGTAGTCCTTGAATTCCAGCTGATTCTCAAGTTTAACCTGTACATTTCCAGAGATTATGCTACCCAAACCGGCGGTCAGCAGATTCTTCAGGGAGTGATCGCTTATAGTGACCTTGTTCTCCGCCCATAAGCCTCTTACAACAACTTCTCCGCAGCCGATGGCCACGGAGAAGCTCTTTTCGTCGAACAGGTCCAGAGTATCCTGGTCGCTAAGCCGGTATTGCTGTCCCACCCAGTCGTAATTTATGCCCGCTTTGATCCTGATGTTGTCCCGCAGCTCTGCCCCGCAGGACTGGCTGCCCACGAGCATCGCTGCCGCCAGCCAAAGAACCCTCATCGCCTCAGAGAGGAGTTTCCTCAACCCGCTGTTTCTCCTCTAAAAGCAGGATGGCCTGCTGAAGTATCTCCATGGCCGTCTCGTATTCCGCCATCAAGTAGAATTCCTCTGCCACGGAGACCAGCTCTTCAGCCTCAATCAACTGGGGGTCTTCGCCCCACCTTTCCCAGAGCTCATCGAAGAGAACGCGGAAACGCTCTTCCTGCCGGTCATAGGCCTGCAACCGGGCCTCGACCACAAATTGATGGCCAACCCCCGAGCCGCCGGGCAACTCGGGGGTCCTGGAGACACAGCCAGGTCCAAGAAATAAAATCAGGACAAGATAGAGGATGGCCAAACAGCGCATCTCTCTCAAGCCCCACCTGCCAGCTGCAGAGCCTTGTCCACCAGGCGCCTGGCTATTTTAGTTTGAGCCAGAGCAAGCTTATATCGTTCAGCAGCCAGTGAAGCCTTTGCCTTGTCCTGGTGATCTCCGGCGGCCAGGAACAGGTCGATGGCTTCCTGATTTTGACTCTCCATGATCACCGGACGAACCCGGGCCATGAGATCATCTGTGGCCGCGACAGCCTTTATGACCCTCTGCGGCGATATAGGACCTTCCACGATGATCAGAGCCCGGGCCACCAGTTCTCTGGCCTTGGTGGTAAGCTGGTAGGCGACCTTGTATCGCCTTTCATTATAATGCTCCCAGGCCTTGATCTGCGTCTGCAGGCCCCTGTCCAGAAGCACCAGCGCATTTTCATCGCCGTTTTCTTCAATCAACGGTCTGGCTTTATCGATAAGCCGGTCGGTTCTTTCCAGCTCGCGAACCAACCGTCCCTCTCCCCCCTTTTCATCCCGAAGCATCTGGATGATATCCAGGGCCAGTTTATTGGCGTTCTTCAACATGTGGAAGGCCTGTTCGATCCGCCCCTCTCTCAGAGCATCCTTGCCCCGCTCGAATTGGCTGAGAGCCGTCTCCATAAGGGCGGTAGCCCGGGGATCCTGACTGATCCGGACCAATTCCGCGGCCACGTCTAAAAGCTCTCCGGTCCTGTGAATCTTCTTGGCGACAAACCGCCATCGCTGGGCAATTTTAATGGCCTCGCCGGCTAGCTCCCGGGCCCACTTGGTGCCCTTCATGGCCCTGTAATGCTGTCCTTGTCCATAGGCTCCCCAGGCTTGGGTCTGGATATCCCTGGCCTGAATCAACAGATCGTAAGCTCTCTTGCTGGGACAGTTCTCGTCTATGACCAGGCGCTTGGCCCTGAGCAGCACCGCATTGGTCTGCTGGAGTTCGCGCTGCACATCCGCTTCGCTCTGAGCGCTGGCCACCTGTGTTGCCAATCCCATCAACAGGATGACGATGAAAAATCCCGGCAAGGGCCATCTTTTTAAAAGCTTCTTGGCGCTCATCGGGAAACCCCCTTGGAAAAATGAAAATTTCCACTAAATCCTCTCGTCATCCCATTCACGCAACCTCTGTGCCAGCTACGGAAATGGGGGGAAGTTTTCGCTTCTGATACGTTTTAGTCTCAGCGGTACAAGGTGTTAAGTTTTCGCCACAGGATAGCCTTTGGCGGCGGTTTTTCCTCTCTGCACCAATCCATGGACCTGGTAGTACAGAACCGTACCTGCAGGTACACCTGTGGGGGTCAGGAACTTGCCGGCTTTCGCAGCCCCAGCCTCTCCATCCTGGAATACAGGGCCCTCCTGGTGACTCCCAAGAGACGTGCCGCCTCGCTTTTGTTGCCTCCCGTCTGTTGTAAAGCCAGGAGGATGGATTCCCGTTCAAGCTGTTCCAAGTTGAGGTCACCCCCGATGGAAGATGCGGGTGCCTGAGCAGGGGGCAAAAAGGGCAGATGGGACAATCCGATCCTCTCTTCTCCCGCCAAAATGACCGCCCTCTCGATCACATTTTCCAGCTCGCGAACATTTCCGGGCCATTGATAGACCACTAGCTGATCCAGGGCTTTCTTGTCCATATCATCCCGATCTTGACCGTGAACCCTGAGAAAGTGTTCCACCAGCGGCGGAATGTCCTCTGATCTCTCGCGCAGGGGCGGAACTGTGATCGGAAAAACGCTCAGTCGATAGTACAGATCTTCTCGGAAGCGCCCCTGTTCGATGGCCTGTTCCAGATTCCGGTTGGTGGCGGCGATGAGCCGCACATCCGCGGTGATGGTCTCCGTTCCTCCCACGCGGACGAACGTCTTTTCCTGGAGTACTCGCAGCAGCTTGGCCTGCAGAGCCGGGCTGACGTCTCCCACCTCATCCAGGAAGATGCTGCCCCCCTGGGCCATCTCGAACCTGCCCAGCTTTTTCTTGATGGCTCCGGTGAAGGCTCCCCTCTCGTGGCCAAACAGCTCGCTTTCCAGGAGGGTTTCGGCCAGAGCTGCACAGTTGACCACCACCAGCGGGCCGGCAGAACGGGGGCTCTGTCGATGTATGGCCTCAGCCACCAGCTCCTTGCCGGTTCCGCTCTCCCCACGGATGAGGACGGTGACGTTGCTGGGAGCCACCTTGTCCACCAGAGACATCACCTGGCGCATCTTGGAGCTACTCCCCAAGACCATCTGGCGATCCCCTCTATAGCTCAGGTCCTCCCGGAGCTGCCGGTTCTCCATGACCAGATGACGCTTCTCGGCGATCTTCTCTACCAACAGCCCCATCTCCT
>CBDUWG010000200.1:0-4282 GCA_965370845.1 uncultured bacterium | reverse complement strand
CATAAAGCCAACCCTTGGATCGCCCAGCCGTTTGCTCTTTGCTGATGGCTATGCGCCAGTAATGAGGACCGCCCAGGGTCAGCACACACTTGACGATGCCCCCTGCCACGGCGAACGTGGGTTCGCCGATTGGTGTGATGATATCCAGTCCCTGATGAAGATAGGACCACTCGGCGCCCCAACCACCCATGTGCTGCTCATAAAAATTCCAAACGGTATGTATCTGGTCGAAGGGAACAAAGGGCCATGGGATCTGCTCATACTTTGATGGAGTTTTGCCCTTTTGACTCTGATGGTTAAAGGTCTGATACTTCTTAGCCGATTGTCCCTTTTCAAAAATGACCTCACCCTGTTGATTAAATGCTCGCAGAATACCCCGGGATAAGCCATTTTGGCGATGGTGAACTCCGCTTAAAATTCTACCCTGATCAAAAACTAGGCTACGATAAGATTCCTTCCCTTTCAATGTATGGACAAAGTCCAAATGACCGTCCGCCAGCGAATATACCTGAAGATGCTTTTTATCGATGACGGCGAGGCGCTCATTATTGCACGAGATCTTGACCTTTCGCGCATAGAAAAGACCGGTTTCGATCTCCCAGAGAAGTTCCCTCTGAAAATATACTTTCACCCGATTTGGTGAGGCCACAGCAAGAAGCTGCCCATCTTCAGAGATGTCAAATTGAAACCCCTTCTCAAATGCTTCTGTGCAACCATCCGGCAGAGAGATGACATACAGGTGAGCAGGTGTTCCCACGCCGAATTCTTCTCCTTTCGGGCCAAATCCAAATAGAAATGCTCTATAAAAAGTTTCCGAGTAGATATACCGGCCATGCTTTGAATAAAAACTGATCGTCACTTCATCTTTGTAGTGATCTCTCATATTCACAAAAGCGACGATGCCCGAATTGGAGATGTGCACATCAGAGCCAGGGGCTTTTTCCATGGCGAATCGAAGCTGGCCATTTTCCAGCAGCTTAAAATCCAAAAGCTCACGCACCTCGTCGCTCACATGCCCGATCTCGTACTGGCACCAGAACGAGCCGTTTTTAGACCACGCCTTGGCCTCACCATCCGCGCATCTGTGAATGATCTTGCCGCTGGGACAAACCGAGATATCTGCCCGGATTTCCTCGTCTCTTTGCTTGGCAAATGTGAGATTGATCGCCATGCTGATTAGTAGAAAGATGAGCAAACTCCCAAACAGGAACCGTTTCATTCTGCCGTTTCCTTCCTCTTAATTGTACTCACAGTGACTTTGCATATATTCAGGTGCAATCTTTCTGTTCAACCTTGATTGTTTTGTTCTATGATCTTTTTACTGAGACCTGTGGTTCGAAGAGGGTTGCCCTGGTGCTATCCACCGGTCATGATCCTCTGATCCCCATAATTCCGGCACACTCGCCAGGCTTGCACGCCGTCCTTAACCCATTTTCTGGCGGGCGATTTCCTTCAATTCCTCGATCTTTTCGGCAAATGCCGGTCCCGACTCGGTCTTACTCTCAAACTTCTCGGCCCACTCGAGCATCTCCAGCGCTTCCTCGGGTCTTTCCGATTCGATAAGCACCTGGCTGTATCGCAAGGCCGCAGCCGTCACATTCTCAACCAGACGGTTACTGGATATTATCCGCACAGGACTGCGATCCTGGGCGCTCACCAGGGGACCGGAAAAATCGTTTGGATCAATACTATCCAAGCAGGCACGCAGAATGGCCGTATCCTGAGGACTCTCCGCGGACACGGGGAACCATGAATAGAATGGTCCGAACAAGCCGAGATGATCTTCGCTGTTTGCGGCAAAACTCCTGTCCCCAACTGTCACGGATATAGTGATGGGACGAGGGAATGCACCTTCCTCTCGCTGCTTCAGCCAAACCCTGACGATTTGATCGGACACAAACACCAGGTTTCTGTTCTCATCCTGATACGGTTTCAGAGTATCCAGTTCGGCATCCTGAACAGGAAGCGGCAGGCCCAATTGATCCCGCAGGTAACGCGCATACCATGTCGTGTTCAGAAGAGAACGGTTGACCACAATCACATCCGTTCGAAAACCCTCCACCTCCTGAAGGGAAACGGCGGGATAAGTATCCATGTCTCCATTGGTCAGTAAAATGGCGTTCTTGGGCCAATGGCGCAGCATCCAACGGTTGTAGGTCAGAAGTGCCGGGGTGAAAAATTCGGTCTCATACATCCGACGCGCCGCTTTCTTCTCCAAAACCCAGTCGTTACGCCTAATGGCCTCCTTCTTCTGTCCAAGGCGCCGGTATGTCTCGGCCAGCCAGGCGTTGGCGTCGGGATTTCTGTATTCCTGCTCGACGGCTTTCTGCAGAAGCGGACAGGCTTCCTGCAGCTTGTTCTGGCGATAGAGGCTGAGGCCCTGCTCAAGCTGAGAAGTCCCTTGTTTCGCACAGCCGAACAAGGCATGTAGGCTCATAATGATAAGGAGGACTGCGGTGATTTTAACGGGCCTATAGCCGACATCAAATTTAATTCTGGTTTTCATATCGTCCTCCTTTGTGTTCGACCTTCCTGTTCGACTCAAGCATTTTGGCTTTAACTATCACCCCCTCTGATTTCAGATTGTGCTGTTTCTCCAATATGCCCGTCACTCCCGGTGGAGACTCGATATTCAAGGCGGACTGTTCGGCATCCCCCGACATCTTAGAAACACAGGACAAACAAACAGCACTCAGCACAACAAACAGCCCACGAGAAATCTCATCATACCCATCCCTTAAATCCCCGCTGTTTGATCAGCGAAACCAACGGGTTTCGCCTGTCCACATCGTGCCGCTTCGAATCAATAGTGGCCTTTTCCCGGAATCACGTGGCGTACCCCACCTTGCGGTTTTTGCACATCTCCTTCTCTTCTGGGAATCAGATGTATGTGACAGTGGAAAATTGTCTGGCCGGCGACAGCACCTTGATTTACGCCGATATTAAATCCCTTTACGCTGCTGTCTGCGGAAAGGATCTCATCCCTTGTTTCTGCCAAAAGTTTTTGGCAGGCGCTGATCTCGGGAGAACTCAGATCGAAATAACCTGACACGTGCCTCTTCGGGATAATTAAAGTGTGCAGAGGGGTCACAGGGAAGTCGTCCCTTATGACAAAGGCCAGCTCATTTTCGCGGATAACGCGAGCTTGTGGAACATTACAAAAAACACATCCTTCCCCTTCATGAGCATTACTCTGCCGGCGTGTGGATATCGGCTCCATATTCTCCGCGGGCACCCCCCCACTCTGCCCCTTTTGATTCGTGCACCAGACCCAACCGCTCCACTTGCTCTTCCTCTCACCGACGCTGAGTTTTTCTCCGGCATGCAGGGCAAGAGGCTTTGCATAAACCGATTGATAATTTAGAATCACTCGGCAGATTTTTCTGCTGATGCCACTTTTATCGCCCTCCGATTCCATAGACCTTTTTTTCATAAAAAACCCCTGGCAACTGAGATGGCGATCCGACGATCCCCCCCCCCATGACAGGCCGGCATCTCAATGCACAACGTCTGTTTTGCTTTAAATCTTCAGCGCTTTTATCGAGAACATCAATGGCAAGCTGTCAGGCGAATCCAGAAATCGCCATAACCCGTCTTTCACTTCTTTTAGAAAGGGAAGCGATCTATATGTGCTGTAGGGAAATTCGTGCAGGTACTCGATGCGCAGGCCGGCGGCGAGAAGAGAGTTCACGATGTCGGCCAGGCTGTGAGCCCATTCATGGCTAACGCTGCGAATCTCGGCTGTCCTGTCGGCGTAGGTCCCCTCGTCTTCAAAACGCATGGGCACAGGCGAGTGAAAATATGGATACCGCACCACGGGGGCTTTAAGACCTTCGTCATCATCGAAGATGTAAGCCACGGGGTGATCCTCACGAATGTAGAAAAAACCGCCTGGCTCGAGGAAATTCGCTATTATTTCCGCCCAGCGCCTCAGATCCGGCAACCAGGAAAGCACACCACCAGAAGCAAAGACGATGTCGAACTTGCCCGAAAGAACCGTGGGCAGGTCGTATAGGTTACAACAGAAGAACTGAGCCGGAATACCCAGCTCCACCGCCAGAGAACCGGCCAGGGCAATTGCCCTCTCAGAGAAATCCACGCCCGCCACCTTCGCTCCAAACCGGGCCCAGGACATTGTATCAAGCCCGAAATGACACTGCAGATGCAGCAGTCTCTTTCCAGCGACGTCGCCGACCTCCTGACGATCGATATCCATCAAGACACATTTGCCCTTCTTGAATCCCTCCACGTCATAAAACTGGGAGGCGGCATGAATGGGTGT
>CBDUWG010000199.1:0-4292 GCA_965370845.1 uncultured bacterium | reverse complement strand
GTCGATCAGACCGAAGTGCGCTGCGGTGCCGTTGCCATCCGGACCAAGAACGCCGATGGAGTGGGCGTCGTCCACCATGATGCCAGCCTTGTATTTCTTGGCCAACTCCACGATCTTGGGGAGCCTGGCGATGTCCCCCTCCATGCTGAAGACGCCGTCGGTGATGATCAATTTACCGGTGCTGTCACCGATGGTCTTGAGGACTCGCTCCAGATCATCCATGTCGTTGTGGCGGTATTTTTTCACCCGGCCAAAGGTCAGGCGGCATCCGTCAACGATGCTGGCGTGGTCGCTGCGGTCGGTGATGGCCACGTCGCTCTTGCCCACCAGACAGGAGATGGTTCCCTGGTTGGTCTGAAAGCCGGTGCTGAAGACCAGAGCGGCCTCTTTGTGCATGAACTGGGCCAGCTCTGTCTCCAGTTGCTCGTGAATGTCCAGGGTGCCGTTAAGGAAGCGGGAGCCGGTGCATCCAGCCCCGTATTTTTCCAGAGCCGCACGCGCCGCCGCAACCACCTTGGGATGCGAGACCAGCCCCAGGTAGTTGTTGGAGCCGATCATGATCAGCCGCTTGCCCTTGACGGTAACCTGGGTGCCCTGACCGGAATCGATGGGAATGAAATAGGGATAGTAACCTTTGTCACGAGCCATCCGGGCGGCCTTGTATTTTCGGCATTTGTCAAACAGATCCATGGTCTCTCTCCCGCGCGGGGACAATTAATGCTTGCAATTTGAGATAGATGATGATATAGTTGCAGGAACATTGGACAGAGAGGGAAAGCTGTGGTTATTATATACTGGGGAGCATGGGTTGTCAAGGAATTTCCTGAGCTTCCTCGATGGAGATGGTTCACCCTGAAGGAGGATCGGGCGTGAGGACCCTTGTCACCGGAGCCAACGGATTTGTGGGCAGCCACCTGGTGGATGCGCTCCTCTCCAGGGGTCATCAGGTGACCGGTCTGGTTCGCCGCACCAGCGATCTGCGCTGGCTGGAAGGTCTTAAGCTGAACCTGGCCTACGGGGATGTGGCGGATCCCTCATCCCTGGTGAAGCCGGTACAGGAGGCGGAGATTGTCTTTCATCTGGCCGCAGTGACCAAAGCCCGCCGGCGGGAGACCTTCTACCGGGTGAACCACCGGGGAACGATGAACCTTCTGCAGGCCTGTGCCCGCTACAATCCGGGGATGGCGAGGTTCGTGCTGGTGAGCAGCCTGGCTGCCTGCGGGCCCAGCCCCGGGGGACGGCCGCTCAGAGAAACGGATGAATGTTCGCCCATCTCCGACTACGGTCGCAGCAAGCTGCTGGCGGAGGAGGCCGCCGCCGAGTTCCGGGATTGCCTGTCCGTGACCGTGGTTCGCCCACCGGTGATCTACGGCCCCCGAGACAGGGACCTTCTGATCTACTTCCGCATCCGCAAAAAGCGCCTGCGGCCCCTGCTGGGTTTCCGGGAGCGTCAGTTGAGCATCTGCCACGTTGGGGACCTGGTGGAGGGAATTATCCTGGCCGGAGAGTTGAAGAGGGCCAGCGGGCAGATCTACTTCGTTTCCGGAGAGAGGGATTGTTCCTGGGACGAGCTGACCCGGACCATGGCCGCCGTAATGGGGGTGAGATCTCTGAAGGTTCATCTGCCCATCTTCGCGGTGCGCGTGGCCGCTGTTTTCGGGGAGCTGTTCGCTTCCTTCACCCGGGAGACCCCGGTGCTCAACCGTCAGAAGGCCCGGGAGATGAGCCAGCAGTGCTGGACCTGCGATCCGGGCAAGGCCGGCGAGGAGTTGGGGTATCGGCCGTCTGTGTCTCTGGAAGAGGGCATAAGGGAGACGGTTGAGTGGTATCGGAGGGTGGGGTGGTTGTGAGCAGAAGATTAAATGCAGAATGAAAAATGGAAAATGCAAAATTTAAAATGATTTACCTTAGCATCAGCAGCTCGCATGTCTGATCTACTATCCATTTGCGTTCTGTTTTGCATTTTTCACTTTGTATTTCACTTTGCATTTCCATTTCTGCCGACTGCCTACTATCTTTTCACTGCCATAGCCACTGTTTGCTGCTCATCCCTCCCTTCTCCCGGCCCAGGGCGAGGAAACCTCGTCCCTTACTGCCTCCTGCCGACTGCTTACTTGTCTCCTATTGCCATTGCCACTTTATTTTCCTGCCCACTGCTTACTGCCTCCTGCCAACTGGTTTTTATTGCCATTGCTCGGGAATATTTTTTAGTTTTCATTTGTCTAAGATGAAATAAGCAGCAAAGGAGCGGTGATGCGAAAATTATTAGAATATTTCTTAAACAACAAGCTGCTGGTCAACCTCCTAGTGGTTGTCGTGGCGATATTCGGGATATACAGTTTTTTTCACGTCCGGCAGGATGTCTTTCCAGAGGCTGAACTTGACATGATGTTCGTCACCGTGGTATATCCCGGGGCGAGCCCAGCAGACGTCGAGATGAACGCCATTGTGCCCGTAGAGCGCGAGATCGCCAAGATATCGGGCATTAAGGAATATACCTCTTTGTCCATCGAGAATGGTGGCTCGATCTTCATAAGCATCGATTCTGATGTGGACGACAAACAGAGCGTCAAGGATGAGGTTTTCCGCAATATCACCCTGGGTAATGTTCCTGATCTGCCGAGCGAGATTGAGGATATTGGAATTGTCGACATGAATCCTAAGCTCAAATCGATCTATCAGATCGCTGTTTTTCCGAAAGAGGCGACCGGGATCTCCGAGCCGGAACTCTACGCATACGTGGACAGACTCGAAGATAAGCTCCTGAAGGTTACAGGTGTGAGCGATGTCAGAGAGATAGGCTACCGTGACCGCGAGATTCACATCAATGTCAACCCGAACGCGGCTGAAAGATTGCAGGTTTCGCTGAACGAGATCGTCAATAGCATTCAGACGCGAAACATCCGCTCCACGGGTGGAACGATACAATCGCTCTTCGAGGAGCAATCGATCGTGACCATCGGCCAGTTCGACGACCCACTGGACGTTGGCGATGTCATCATCCGCTCGACCTTTTCCGGCACACGCGTGCGTATCAGAGATATTGCCCATGTCGAGGACAGCTTTGAGAAAGAGAATATTCAGGTGCGTGTGAACAAGGAGAAAGCCGTTGTCCTGGAAATCGTCAAGAACGCGAATGCGGATATCATGACCACCGTCGACAATGTTAAGAACCTGCTAAAAAATGACAAGGAACTGGGTTCGGACAAGTTCGATATCAGGGTGGTGTCCGATAATTCGTTGTCCATCAAGGCACTCCTGAATGTTGTGGAATCCAACGCCATCATCGGTTTCGTCCTGGTCATAATCGTTCTGTTGATCTTTCTTGATCTCAAGACCTCATTCTGGACGGCATTCGGCCTGCCTATCAGTATGCTGATGGTCATGGCTTTCATGTATGTAGCGGGCTACACCCTCAACATGCTCTCGCTCTGCGCGATGATTATGGTGCTGGGCATGCTTGTTGATGACGGCATTGTGATCGCTGAGAATGTATATGTGAAAAAGCGGTCCGGAATGTCTCCATTTAGGGCAACGGTGGAGGGCACGATGGAGGTTGTCGCGCCGGTCACCGCATCCCACCTGACGACTATTGTGGCCTTTCTGCCTATGCTGGCGATCACTGGTAGAATGGGAATGTTCATCACTGTTTTCCCTGTTGTTGTGACTGCGATGCTTCTGGCATCGTTTTTGGAGGCGGTCTTTGTTTTGCCAAACCATCTTGCCCACTCTAAAATGAAGCGCAAAAAGAGCAAGGATTGGTTCGAGCCGGTCGCGCGTTTCTACGAACGGTTCCTGAAAAATGTGTTGAAATGGCGTTATATAGTTATTACGGTCTTTATCGGGATCCTTATAGGGGCCTTTTTCATCTCAAGCGAGACACTGAAGAACTTTATGCTGTTCTACGACGATTCGGCAGAGACGATAAATGTCGATCTCGATGCGCCAAAGGGTAGCAGCCTGAAAGGGATGGCGGAACTGACCGGCGAGGTCGAGGACCTTGTTCTGGAGACGATTCCGGAGGAGCTGCTGGTATCATCGATGGCCACCATAGGCAAACACACCGGAAGGCGAATTTCCGCAGAGCGATATGAGAACTGGGCTACCCTGGCGATCACCCTGATACCAAAGAGCGAGCGCTCCCCCACAGCGCAGGATATTATCGCCGAACTACGCACGGCGATCAACGTGAAACGTCTGCCGCAATTCACAAAGATAAAGATGTCGGCAAAGAAAATGGGTCCGCCCATTGGCGAGGCCTTCAAAGTGAAGATCATCGGCGATAACGAGGA
>CBDUWG010000198.1:0-4294 GCA_965370845.1 uncultured bacterium | reverse complement strand
ACCACCGGGAAGCCCTTGCTCATCTGCAATATGGGGTTCAGGAACGCAAGGGGTTCGTGGCCATTGTCGGGGAGGTGGGCACCGGCAAGACCACATTGGTTCACGCTCTGCTGAACAGGTTGAATTCAAATACCAAGACAGCCTTTATCTTCAGCACTTCTCTCACGGCAAAGGGCCTGTTGAGGATGATGGTCTCTGATTTTGGCATCAAAAGCAAGGCCAGGACAAAGACCGAGCTTTTGCTTGATCTTCACCATTTTCTCCTCCAGCAGTTCGCCGCCGGGGCAAACTCCGTTCTTATTGTGGACGAGGCTCAGCATCTGAGCTTTGGCCTGTTGGAGGAAATCCGTATGCTCTCCAACCTGGAAACAGGCCGCGAAAAATTGCTCCAGATTATCTTGGTTGGCCAGCCGGAGTTGGCTACAAAACTGGCCATGCCCCAGCTCCGACAGCTGCGGCAGAGAATCAGCTCCCGATATCAAATCAGACCTCTCAACAGCTGGGAAACGGCTCAGTATATTCAGCACAGACTGAGGGTGGCGGGTCTTTCCCAGGGCTCTATCTTCGACACAATAGCCGTGGAGAAAGTGTATCGTTGGTCCGCAGGAATTCCTCGCCTGATCAACGTGATTTGCGATAGCGCCATGCTTTTGGGCTATACCTATGGGAAAAGAGAAATTGGCGCTTTGATCATCGATGAAACTATCACCGACCTGAAGGTCCTGGGAGTTGTTTCCTCTGATTTCTCAGAGCCTGATTCTCCAGCGGGAGGTGTTAAGGCGGAACGAGAAGAGCATTTTCCATGGTGGCGCCGTGTTTTCCGACCTTTTGCCGTGGCATCTTGTTTTTTGCTGGGGGCAGTGCTTTTCAGCATGCCCCCATTAATGAGTAAGCCTGAGGGCAACTTTGTTTCCGGCTCTGCGAACTGGGGAGTGCTGGCAATGCCGGAGTTGCGTCGCGCCCATGTCCAGACCGGGGAAGAAACAAGCCCCTTTAGGGGGATTTTCAAATCGTCCCCAGAAAAGTTAGCTGGAAATGTGGTTGAGGATGATGGGCATGCTTTCTTCTCGGTGCACGTGGCATCGTTTCGGGAGCTGACCAGGGCGGAACAGCTGGTGGACAACCTGAGGCGGAAAGGATTCGAGCCAATCTTCATCGTGTCCGCTCAACTGCCCGATTTGGGCCACTGGTACCGAGTGCTGGTGGGCGATTATGAAAATGGGGATCTTGCCCTCGGGGCTGCAAAACAGTATCTGGAGTTTGGTACATTTTGTTATGCCTATCCTCGGACCGTCAGTGAGATCGAGGGAAATGAGCCCAGTAAGCTCGTCGGGGAAGCATGCAATTTTAAAATTTCCTCCTCTCAAGGAGTCGGGGGATGAGTAAAGTTTACGAGGCCTTGAAAAAAGCTGAGCGGGAAAAAGAAGGTACTGCTCTGAAAAAAGAGTTGCCACAGCCGTCTGCCGAGGAAACTCTACCACGCCCGACGAAGGGTGACTCCTCGTTATCCTCGGCTGCTGCTGAGGAATACCGAAAGATGCACGATATAATAAAAGCAGCGAACTCCAACCACGAGGTTAGATCTGTTCTCATCCTTAGCTCTGTTCACAGTGAGGGAACTTCCTCTGTATGCTCTCAATTTGCCCGTTCTCTTGTCCAGAGCGGCCAGCAGAAAGTGTTGCTGGTAGATGCCAATTTGCGAAACCCGGTGCTCCACGAACTCTTTAATTTGGAACGGAAGGGTGGGATTGTTGAGCTGTTGGAGGGGAAGATCTCGGGGAAGGAGGTAGTTAAGGAAACCAATTTCCCAGGCCTTTTTGTGATCACATCGGGACAGCCAACCGAGGACCCCCCGCATCTGTTGGGCTCCTCCCGTCTCAAAGAGGTCCTGGCCGAATGGAAACGAAGTTATTCCTATGTATTGTTTGATTCCTCCCCCGTGCTTGCCTATGCAGACGCCACGATTCTCAGTCGTCTGATCGGTGGTGTTGTCCTGGTGGTTCAGGCAGGGAAGACCCGTTGGGAGGTGATTCGCAGGGCCCAGGACACCCTGAACAATGCCAAGGCTAACTTTTTGGGCGTGGTCCTGAACAGGCGGCAGTATGTAATTCCAAAACGGGTCTACAAACGATTATGAGGTCGGAGGCAAATTCTGCATGAAGGCATTTCTTCTGGCTGCTGGAGTGGGCAAGAGATTGAGGCCGCTCACCAATGATCTTCCAAAATGTATGGTTCCCATCGCCGGGAAGCCACTTCTTCACTACTGGTTCTCTCTCTGCAAGAGATATGGTGTCAAGGAGCTGCTCATTAATCTACATCACCACCCGGAAGTGGTGGAAGCGTATCTCCAAAAGCTGGAAAATCATAGCGTGAAGTTCAAGATATTTCCGGAGGATCGTTTGCTGGGCAGCGCCGGAACGATCGCGGCCAACTCCGATTTCGTCAGCCAGGAAAGGGATTTTTTTATCCTCTATGCCGACAACCTGACCAACGTGAATTTAGAATCCCTGCTGAGATTTCATAGAACGCATGATGGTCTTGTGACCATGGGTTTATTTCACACGCCCGTTCCGGAGCAGTGTGGTATTGTGGAGTTGGACTGCAGGGGATTGATCACTTCTTTTGTGGAGAAGCCTGTGCATCCGCAAAGCGATCTGGCCAATGCCGGCGTTCTGGTAGCTTCCCCGGATCTGTTGTCATATATTCCCCGGGGAGCGGAGATTGATCTTGGCCACCATGTGTTGCCCAAGGTCGTGGGCCGGATGTACGGGTATGTAATTCAAGAATATTTGCAAGACATCGGAACCATGCAAAGCTATCTAGATGCCCTGAGGGGTTGGCGAGGAATTAGAGAATCCACCGCTGAGGATAAGGTGCAGTGCGGTTGGGAAGGGAGGCGGCCATGATTATCACCCAGACGCCTTTGAGGGTAAGTTTCGTGGGTGGCGGAACTGATTTGCGAGGTTTTTACAGCCGCGAGCCGGGATGTGTGCTCAGCACGGCTATTGACAAGTATGTATTTGTCATAGTCAAAGAACGTTTCGACGATAAAATTGTGTTGAATTACTCCCAGAAAGAGATCGTGGACAGGGTGGATGAAATCCAGCACGATTTGGTGCGGGAATCCATGAAAAAAACTGGTGTGGACAGAGGTGTGGAAATTACCACCCTGGCGGATATTCCTTCCCGAGGAACGGGATTAGGCTCTTCCAGTAGCATGGTAGTTGGGTTGCTCAATGCCCTCTATGCCTACACCGGTGAGTTCAAAGATGCCGAGACCCTGGCTAAGGAAGCCTGTGAGATCGAAATTGAGATCCTGGGTGCCCCTATTGGCAAACAAGATCAGTACATCGTCGCTTACGGCAATATTCGAAAGATCACTTTTTTCCCTGACGAAAAGGTGGATGTAGCGCTGGTCAAGCTCGATTACAGCCTGCGTCGCAGGTTCAACGAGCGGCTAATGCTCTTTTACACGGGCAAGACCCGAAGTGCATCCTCTATCCTGACAGAGCAGCGGAAGAATCTTACCCAGCACTGGGAAATTCTCCACCAGATGAGCCTTTTGCCGGACAGTTTCCGGGCCAGCCTCAGCAATGGCGATTTGGACGAGGCCGGCCGCATCCTTAACCGGAATTGGGAGCACAAAAAGCAGTTGGCCAGTGGGGTTACCGACGGTCAAATCAACGATCTTTACGACAGAGCTGTGGCAGCAGGTGCCCTGGGGGGGAAGATCACCGGAGCCGGTGGGGGTGGATTCCTGTTGCTCTATTGCCCGGGAGAGAAGCAGGAGAACGTGCGCCAGGCGTTGTCTCATCTGACAGAATTGCCCTTCCGTTTCGAAAATCAGGGCAGCAAGATCATCTTCAACATTCATCGCTGAGAGGATCTATGGTCTCCACAAAAAAGGGAAAAATCACCGAGAAGCAATTAGCCACGGTTTTGGCAGAACACCGGAAAACGGGCCAGCGGTTGGGTAAAGCAGCCGTGAAGCTCGGTTATATTCAGGAAGAAGATCTCCTTAAAGCTCTGAGTGCTCAGCTTTCCCTGCCCTATGTCCGGATTTCCCCCTCAGTTATCTCAAAGGAGGTGGTCCGGCTAATCCCACAGAAAGTTGCCCGTCGGTTCGATCTGATTCCCCTGAGAAAAGAGGGCTCGGGAAAATTAGTGTTGGTCATGGCTGATCCCTTGAATGACCGGGCTTGTCGGGAGGTAGAGTTGATTACGGGCTTGAAAGTAAAGGTGGTCATCTCCACAGAGCGGGAAATTCACAAGTGCCTGGATCACGTATATGGAC
>CBDUWG010000197.1:0-4296 GCA_965370845.1 uncultured bacterium | reverse complement strand
ATAAATGATATACATGAGGAAAAATCAGTGGAGTTTTCTCTGGAAATCTGGCATCACGATCTCCTTTTCGGAAAATTGAGGTCTGCTCTTCGGTTTTTTGGAGGTATACTGGTTGGTTCTTCTGACCAGGAAAGGAAGTTCCAGATCAGGCGGGATGCACAACTGGTTGGGGTGTGGGGAGACAGCAAACGGGGAGATGGATGCCTGGCCATCGGCCAGGAGCTGAACTGGCCGCTGAGGGGATGTCTGTCCATAGGAACCTTTGGCAAATCGGGTTTAATTTGGCAAAGGGGGGGCCATACGGAGATGGTCTGCCAGCTGGGTATTGGCCTGCGCTTTATGGATAATAGCCCGCTGGCCATTCAAATTGATCTGCCCACGGCAACAAGGGATGTGAGGGAGAAAGGTGGTTCATGGCGACTGGGATGGAGTTTAAGAATGGGCTCTGGGCCAAGGGGTATCTGAGGTGGGGTGGACTCTAGAACTTGGTAAATGGGGGGAGGATATAGCCGTAGCATATCTTCGGCGCAAGGGTTATATTATCCTGGAAAGGAACTACCGTACCAGAAATGGAGAGATTGATATTGTGACCAGAGAGAGAAGGACTTTTGTCTTCGTAGAGGTGAAGACGGCGAAAAGTCGTTCATTCGGCCCACCTCAATGTTGGGTGGATAGCCGGAAACAAACTCATCTGCTGCGGACGGCTGTGGCCTATATGACGGAAAAAGGGGTTGGCGGAGCCAATTGCCGCTTCGACGTGATCGCCATCGTGCTGGCGGAGAAGAGGGCCAAATTGACCCACATAGTGGATGCCTTTCCAGCCTAAAAGAGGAGTGCCAGGCTAAAAGCCGGAAAGTAACGGAAACATGGAAAACTAACTGCCTGCCTCGGCCCGTTCATTTTCTAACCTCTCCACTATTTGCTCCCAGATCACCACCCATCTTTCCGGGGAGGCCTCGGCCTGGCGGCTGAGGGCGATAAACTGCTGCTCCTCGATGCCGACCTCCGCAAAAACGGCCTGGCGCAGTACAGTCAGGCTGTCGGCATCTGCTGGCTGATCACAGGTGGCCAGGGCAAGCTTGACGTAGGTCTCAACGAAAAGCTTTTCCTCAGCCTCGGAGAGCATCGTTTTGGAAGCCCCACCGCATGAGATGAGGATCAGGAAAAGGGAGAGAAGGATTGAGCTTGGGAAAAGACGCATCGTTTTTATCCTAAAATGAATTTCAGTCGGTGGCCCATACCGTAGGAATTTATAATAAGATGAGTGGTGGGCGTTGTCAAGAAGAATATAAGATGCTGAAGAGATGTAGAGTACACAAGCCGTGCTGCCGCACTCCAGAGTCCCCACTATTTTCCTCTTCCACACTCCCCTGCAGTGCCTCCCTCGAACCATTCAATTTTCCATTGACCGTTTAGCGCTTGACAACGTGCCTTTCCTCATATACTTTTAGAGGGACGAATGCCATAGTTGGAGGAGCAAAATGAAAGCTCGTCGGAAGACCAAACAGGTGATGGTCGGCTCCCTACCTTTGGGGGACGACGCTCCTATTTCGGTGCAGTCCATGACCAATACGGATACCCGGGATGTTCCGGCGACCCTGGCTCAAATTCGGCGACTGGAGTTGTCTGGCTGCGAGTTTATTCGCCTCGCCGTGCCCGACGAAGAAGCGGCCAGAGCTCTGCCGGCCATCAAAGAGAGGATGTCCGTGCCACTGGTGGCCGATATCCATTTTAACCATCGTCTGGCCCTGATGGCCCTGGATGCAGGCGTAGATAAACTGAGGATTAACCCCGGCAATATCGGTGCCCGCTGGAAAGTGGAGGAAATTGTCTCCCAGGCTTGCCAGGCGGGCGTTCCCATCAGGATCGGTGTCAACGCCGGCTCTCTGGAGAAAAAACTGCTCCGCAAGTATGGCCATGTGACCCCGGAGGCACTCCTGGAGAGCGTGGTTACGAGTGTGGCCCAGGTGGAGGGCATGGGATTGCATCGGCTGGTCATCTCGGCCAAGGCCTCGGATGTTCACCGCACCCTGGAGGTTTATCGGCTGATCTCGGAGAGGTTCGATTATCCCCTGCATCTGGGGGTCAGCGAGGCGGGAACGGCACGCTCGGGAACGGTCAAATCGGCGGTGGGGATCGGTCTGCTCCTGGAAGAGGGCATCGGGGATACCATTCGGGTATCCCTGGCCGGAGACCCTGTGGAGGAGGTCCGCGTCGGGTATGAGATCCTCAAAGCGCTGGGTCTGCGGGAGCACGGTCCGATCATCATCGCCTGTCCCACCTGTGGGCGGACCCAGATCGACGTGGCCCGCATCGCAACTGAGGTGGAAGAGCAGATTCAGGATCTACCCTGTTCTCTGAAAGTGGCTATAATGGGCTGTGCCGTTAATGGCCCCGGAGAGGCCCGCGAGGCCGATGTGGGAATCGCCGGGGGGAAGGGGGAGGGGCTGTTGTTTCGGAGGGGAGAGGTGGTGCGCAAGGTGAAGGAGAAGGATCTTGTGAGGGTGTTGGTGGAGGAGGTGAGGAGGATGGCTGGGGAGGGCTAAGTTTGCTGTGAAAGAAGAAGAATCTTCTCCGAATAAAAGATTCGCTTGTGGAGAAGGAAAAGGGGCTGCAACTCAGCCCCTACTTTTATGCGCAACCCGGGTTTTTAAATATCCTGGCTAGCCCACCAACCCCTCCAAATACCCCTCCCAAATCCTCTCCCACGAATACTTCCCCAAAACCCGCCTGAACATCCGATGACCCGGCTGCTCCTGAAGGAAGGCCACGATCCGGGAGGCGATCTGGCTCGGTTCCTCTTGGAGATCGAAAAACAACGCATCCTCTGGAGTCACTTCCCGAAAGGGGGAGATGTCGCTGCAGGCGATGGGCAGCTTCAGGGCCCCGGCCTCCAGCAGGGGAAGGCCGAAGCCCTCCTGGGAGGAGGTGATCAACAGCAGGTCGGCGATGGCGTACAGGCTGCGCAGCTCACCGAAGCCAATCTTTCCCTGTTGGCCCATGGCCTCCAAGATCTGGCTGACGAAGAGGACGTCATCCTTTAGCTTCAGCTGAGCACACAACTGACGCAGCTGTTGGCCATACTCCGCCGTCTGGGGATTGTGCGGATCGGGAGGGCCGGTTAGCAGCAGCTTGGCCGGGTGGCCCTGTTTTTTCAGGGCGGCGACGATGCGGATGGCCAGCTGGTAATTTTTGCGCCGCAAAATGCGGGAGGGGAACAGCATCACCGGCCGGGAATCCAGGAGACCATGATCGGTGGTTAGCTTCCAGATGGAATCGGCGATGCCTAAAAAGGATCTCAGGTCGACGCCGTTGGGGACCACGGTCATCTGGTCAAGGGAAAGGGCCATCAGCTCGGTGATCTGCTGAGCCCTCAGCTTGGAGATGGTCACGTAGCGGGCCAGGGGATTGGCCTTGCCTAACAGGTCCCAGGGGAACCGGTCTCGTCGCTTGATGGCGTAGTTGGGATCCCTCAAAGCGGCATCGTGGCACCAGATGATGAATTTTGTCTGCGGAGATAATTCGTCTATCAACTCATGGAGAGCGGCGGTCAGGACCAGGTTGAAGGGCATGGTCATCACGTTGTGGACGATACATAGGGTCATGGGGGCCAGAGAGAGACGCAATCTGGCCATTAATTTGTCTTTCAGATCGTGAAAACGCTTTGAGATGACTCCCTCATCCAGCTCTCTCTGCAACTGGGCATCGACATCGCTCAGGGTGCGCATCTGGGGGATCATCTGCACATCTACATCATCGCTGAAACTCTGGCCACGGCCGGCGATGATCTTGGTGGAATAGCCATGACCGGCCAGGAGCCTGGCGTGGGCCTCCAAGACGAACTCCACGCCGCCGATGACCGGCGGGCAGGAGTAGTGAAGCAGAGCAATTCGCTTTTGGGAATTCATCATCATACACCGGTTGGATAGGGGAGATGGGCCCGCGGGGAGAGAAAGCGCGAAGTCTGGTTTAGCGATCTACTTTTAGCAGGATCAGTCTGACGATCTGTTCGCTGGCTCGAGTCACGAATTCGTCCGTCCTGCTCATGGCCTCCGGCAAGGTCATGGGATAAGGCAGAATGGAGAAAATGGCGTCGATGCCGTGATCCAGAATTTGGTAGGCATCGTCGGCCAGGGCACCGGCCAGGGCCACCACGGGGATGCCGTGTTTTTTGGCCAGGCCGGCCACCCCCAGGGGGGCTTTTCCAAAAGCGGTCTGGCCGTCCCGCTTGCCCTCCCCGGGGATGACCAGATCGGCCCCGGTCAAATGCTCCTCCAGGTTTGAGGCCTCGATGAC
>CBDUWG010000196.1:0-4298 GCA_965370845.1 uncultured bacterium | reverse complement strand
ATGAAGAGGATGGCGGATATAGAAACTGAAACTGGATTCTGGATTCTAGAACCTGAATGCTTAATGCCAGAACCTGATAGTTTGCTAATTGTACGTTATGTCTTCCGCCACCAAATCATTCACCAGTATCCAGGATCTAGGATCCAGGATCGGGTTTTCTTTTTTCCTCCAAAACCTCCGCCCCCTCTTTCCCCAGCTTCACCCTGTCTTCGGGAAGGACAGAGCCAGCGGAGATAACCAGCTTCACCGCTTCCTCGATGCTCATTTGCAGAGTATAGACCTTCTCCTTGGGAACGAAGAGCAGATATCCCGATGTGGGATTGGGCGAGGTTGGTAAAAAGACGCTCAGGAGCTCCTTTTCAGTCTGCCTCTGAATCTCGCCCCTGGTCTCGGAAGTTTGAAAAGCGATACAGTAGCTCCCTTTTTGGGGAAACTCGATGAGCACCGCTTTCTGAAACACGGCTCGCTTTCCGGAGAAAAAGGCCTGGCTGAGCTGCTGAACGGCAGAGTAGATTCTGTTGATCAGCGGTATGCGGTTCATAAAGTTCTCGCCCAGCCGGATCAGCTTTTTCCCTAAAAAGTTTCTGGCCACCACCCCGACGAACAGGATAAGCAGAATCACGGCCGCGAAGCCCAAGCCCGGAATCCTTTTGCCGGTCAGCTCCACGAGCTTTCCGCCCAAAAGGCCATCGACTTTACTGAACAGCAGGAAAAAGATATAGACGGTGACCACGATGGGCGTCAAAACCAACAGGCCGGTAAAGAATATATTTCGCACCTGCTTGAACATCTCAGATCTGGTCCCCCGTGGAATCGGGTCTGGGCACGAACTGATAGACCCTTTCCCCTTTACGGACCATGCCCAGTTCCTCCCGAGCCTTTTTCTCGATGTACAGGGAGTCGGTTTCCAGCCGCATGCATTCCTGCTTCAGATCCAGCTGCTCGGCGCGCAGATGGTGAGTTTCCCGCCGTAACTGCTCAATTTTTCTATGCTGGGCCCATATCTTCAACAGACCGTAATCTCCGCCCAGGTAAACGTAGCAGACGAACAGGAAGCCCAGAATCAGCAGGAGGCGTCCATAAGGCCGTTTTTTCTGCGGCCGACGAAGAAATGCCTGCTGTCGACTTTTAGCTGCCGACACTTTTGTTTCCCTCCACAGGCTACCGACTCAGCTTCCCCAGAAGATCGTCTCCGGCATACCGGGCTGCCTCTGCCAAATCTTCCTCCAGGCGCAAAAGCTGATTGTATTTGCACACCCGGTCGGAGCGGCACGGGGCCCCGCTCTTGATCTGGCCAGCTCCGGTGGCCACAGCCAGGTCGGCGATGAATGTGTCCTCAGTCTCCCCGGATCGATGGGAGATGACGGCGGTGTAGCCCTGCTTCTGGGCCATCTCGATACAATCTAAGGTCTCGGTGACGGTCCCGATCTGGTTGAGTTTGATGAGGATGGAATTGGTCACACCCAGCTTGATGCCCTTGGCCAACCGCTTGGTGCTGGTGACGAACAGATCATCACCCACCAACTGAATCTTCTGGCCCAGCTTCTGGGTCATCGCTTTCCACCCATCCCAGTCCTCCTCGTCCATGCCGTCCTCGATGGAGATAATGGGGTATTTGTCCACCAGCTTTGCGTAGTAGTCCACCATCTGCCGTGAAGTTAGCTCGCGCCCCTCCGAGGCCAGCACGTATTTCTTCTTTCTCCTGTTGTAGAAGGTGCTGGCGGCGGGGTCCATGGCGATGAACAGATCCTTTCCCGCCTTGTACCCGGCAGACTTGATGGCCTGCATGATCACCTGCAAGGCCTCCTCATTGGATCCCAGATCGGGGGCGAAGCCACCCTCATCGCCCACAGCGGTACTGCATTTCCTGGCCTTGAGCACTTTCTTCAGATGGTGATACACCTCGGCACCCATGCGCAGTGCTTCGGCGAAATCGCCAGCTCCCACAGGCATGACCATGAATTCCTGAAGATCCACGTTATTATCAGCGTGGGATCCGCCGTTGAGAATGTTCATCTGCGGCACGGGAATCAAGTTGGCATTTACCCCCCCCAGATACCGGTACAAGGGCAGATCCAGAGCATCGGCTGCGGCACGCGTTACGGCCATGGAGCAACCCAGAATGGCGTTGGCACCGAACTTGGCCTTGTTCTTGGTACCGTCCAGCTCGATCATCATCATGTCGATGGCCACCTGGTCCAGGGCATCCTCGCCCACCAACTGGGGACCAAGCTTCTCATTGACGTTCTCGACGGCCTCCAACACACCCTTGCCCAGATACCGTCCGGCATCCTTATCCCTGAGCTCAAGGGCCTCGTGCCTGCCGGTGGAAGCACCGGAGGGAACTGCCGCCCTTCCTGTGGCGCCACAGCCCAGGACCACCTCAACCTCGATGGTGGGGTTGCCCCGGGAATCGAGAATTTCTCGGGCAAAGACATCGATGATGGTGGTCATGGTATTCCTCCTTGGGAAACGAAATTTGTGCTTTTTTGGTGAGAGCAGCAGTTTTTCAAGCTTGACACCAGTTGAGTCTATCTAAGCTCGTTGGATACTCGGAGATTTCCCCACCTTCCCCCTTCCCCACCCCAGGATTTAGGGTTTAGGTGTATAGGGGTTAGGGAAAAGAATAGAACCAAAAAGCTCATGTTATCTCAACAAGTTGAAAAGAATGGGGGCAGGATAGGGTCCCTAACCCCTGATCCCTAATCCCTCTTTTCAACGAAACAACCGCCTCTCCAATCCGGCAACGTTGTCTCTAACCCTCGCTTAAATACTCTCTTTTCGGCCAAAAGTCAAGAGATTTATCGAGGGCAGCCGGCAATTCGACCCACATCAATCCAGCCTGCCGGCCAGAATAACCGTTCCCTTTTCCCGGCAGACCAAACCCTGGCGATCGTCCAGAGCCTCCAAAAAAACGATGTAGATGCCCATCTTTAAAAGCTCCCCACCATCGCTACGTCCATCCCAGATGGCCTCGCCGGCGCTGGAGCAACGTTCCTGATCGATGAGCGTGCGCACCCCCCGTCCCCGCACATCGAACAGACGCATGGTGATCCGGGCCGCAGGAGAGGGCAGGGAATAGGAAATAATGGTCACCTCCTGATGGCCATCGCCGTCCGGAGAGAAGGGGTTCGGGCTAATGGACAGGGCGGCCTCGGTGGGAACCAGCGGGGTAAAGATGCTGTTTTCCTCTCCTGGAGTGGCTCCCCGGGGATGCACGCACCAACTCCAGTTGAGCGGATCGTTGGAACCCAGATGGGGGTTGATCCGCTCCAGGGAGACTCCTCCTCCACCTCCCCAATCTCCATAATATAAGACGCTGTCCACCGCAGTGCCCGCCGGGTCGCGCAACAACACCAGATCCTGATCGTTGTTCAGCGCGGGCAACCCTCCCGAGGGGAAGAACACAGCTTGTTGCACTCCGGGGAAGGCCCGCCGGAAATCCTCGGCCGAGCCAGCGGCGATCACCGCACAGGCACCTGGCTGCAGGACAAAGGCGGAATCACAGACAGAATGGGGCTCGCCGCGAGAATCCTCCACGGTCCACTGGGCCAGGTCCAGCGGAATCTCCCCCCGCTGGCGAATCTCCACCCACTCCGGCTCTTTTTCCGAATCCTCCCCCGTGGGAGCCGGATCGTACATAACCTCGTTGATGACCACCGTCCGGGGAAAGAAGCGCACCTGGATGGAAGCAGCGGCCCAATTATCAGCGGGATCTTCATCCGGGAAATATGAGGCCCATACACCCAGCAGGTGGAATCCGGACCTTGAAGGCAGCCAGCTCTGCCGGAGAAAAACGCTTCCTTGCACAGGGATCGGCTCCTCGATGAGCTGGGCGGCGCCGATTTGTTCCCCCTCATCCAGCAGGGTGTCGGCATCTGTGTCCTGGAAGAAAAAAACCTGAATTCCCGATGCCGGGCTCTTGCCCTGGTTGTGGATGGTGGCCCTGATCTCCACCTTTTCTCCCGGCCAGGGATGGGCGGGAGAAAACTGAATTTCCTGGCCGAGCACCCGTACATCGTGGGGGGCGGGGGACACGCTGTTGCGCATTCCAGGGGTGCTCCCCTGGGGGTGGTCAGAGGGCACCCAGTTGTCCTCGTCGTCCCCTAACCGGGCCTCGATCTTCTCCCAGGATATCCCCTGGCCGGCGTCAGAGGTCCACCGAAAGGAGGCAGAGAATCCGCTTTTGTCGGAGACAAGCACCAGGTCCCCGGAGTTGGTCAGACCGTTGCCCACGGTGGTATCCAGGCCGATGGTCAGCAGCAGCACCCGGGTGCAGTCGGCATGGGCTCGCAGGA
>CBDUWG010000195.1:0-4299 GCA_965370845.1 uncultured bacterium | reverse complement strand
TAACAGAAAGATGGTCTCGCGCCCCGGGAAGCTCATCCGGGCAAAGGCATAGGCGGCCAGGGAGGAGGTGACCAGCACGCAGAGCATCACCATCAGGGCCACGAAGATGGTGTTGCAGAAATACAGGGGAAAAGGCACAGCCTGCCAGGCTTCGACGTAATTGGAAAAATCAAATATATGAGGAATCCAGGTGGGCGGAAAGCGAAGGGCCTCCGGAGGCGTCTTTAAAGAGGTGGAGAGCATCCAGAAAAAGGGCAGGATCATGGTCACTGCGCCCAGGCTCAGGAGCAGGTATAGCAATCCACGGCTGAAGAGGCGGCTTAATCGGTATGAGGCAAAATTATTGCTGCTCATCCGTAATGCACCCTCCTCTCCACCACCTTTCGCTGCAAGAGGGTCAGGGACAGGATGATCGTAAACAGAACCAGGGCAATGGCGCTGGCGTAGCCACGATCGAAGTTCTCCATAAATCCTCGTTCGTACAGGTAAAACACGATCACCTTGGTGGTGCCCAGAGGCCCTCCCTGGGGAATGGTCATCATCCAGATCTGGGTGAATACCTGAAAGGTGGTGATGGTGGTCACCATCAGGACGTAAAATGTGATCGGCGACAGGATGGGCCAGGTGATATGCCAGAAGGAGGCCCGAGCGCCGGCGCCATCGATACGGGCCGCCTCGTAATATTGCTCGGGGATATTCTGCAGACCGGCCAGAAAAATAATGATGTTATAACCCAAACCCTTCCATACACTCATGATGATGATGGCGAAAAGGGCCAGGCTGGGACCACCCATCCAGTCGGGAACATTGACCCCCAAACCTCCCAGGACCAGTTTGACCACCCCTGTGGATTCCGACAACCACAAAAGCCTGTTGATACCAATAAGTTTCAGGAAATAGTTGGCCAGGCCCATCTCCGGATGGTAGATCCATTTCCAGACCATGGAAACCGCCACCATGGAGGTAACCACCGGGAGAAAATATGTGGTCCTGAAAAATCCCATGGCTCTTATCTTCTTGCTCAGCAGCACAGCGATGAACAGGGAGAGAACCAAACTTGCCGGCACCATCACGATGACGAAATAGCCGGTGCTCAGCAGAGAATACCAGAATTTTGGATCCTGGAACATCTCCGCATAATTGTTCAAACCGCAGAAGGAACCTTTGATAAGGCCCCAATTGAAAAAGCTGATGTAGAAAGAGGAGAGGATGGGCAAGAGGCGAAAGACTATGATGATGATGGCAGCGGGAAGGAGATAGAAAAACGGAGAGAGGTTTTTCCGCCATCTCCGTTCTCGGACGCTCAACAGAAGTGAGGATTTTGATGTAGGGGACTGGCCCATGCACGCTTTCCGGAAAAAACGTGGTTTTGTGATCCAAAAAGTATCGTTACACTATAATGAAATGTCCCGCCTGTGTCAAGCGGTTTTTGGAACCGGCTATTAGGAAGGACATCATCATCCGGCCGGACAAAAAAAGGCCCAGCTCCGAAAAGCTGGGCCGGTGTGACTCAACTGGCTGCCCTTAGCGATCTAATAGTGGGAGCTGAGAGAGAATTTTGAACTTTACATCGTCGTTGTCGAGAACCTCGGTATCGAAGTTGCCCGTCTTGGCATAGTGTGTCCACATACGGGCATCTTTCACCGTGAATGTCACCTCGTAGATCCCCGCAGGCAAGACGGTCTGGAAGCTTTCTTCCGCGGAACCGTTCTGGTCAGTTATCACCAGGGCGAAGTCACAGTACTCCTCGCCCCTCTGCGAACCTCCGCGCCGGGTCGGTAAACCGGTATACGGGGATGGCGCATAATGGTCGTAAAAGACCACCCCGGCATTATAGTACTCCTCAGAGTTTCCCGGCAGGCCGGGCTGTCCGACCACGGTCAACAAATACTCGTGGTTGTCTTTCAGTCGGCTCAGCTGAATCTCGCACTGAAAGACCCCTACTGCCGACACGCGACATCTTAGCTGGCCGGTGGGATCTCCCGGTCGCACCGGGTCGTCAACAAGTGCTTTACCCGGATTACACATAGAAAGCTCCACCATCTGCCAGGCTCCCTCAGCGGCTTCGGCAACCTCTTTTGCCGAGGCAAACTTGCCAGTGGTTCCATCATCCCCTGGCCCCATGGGCCCGGAGCTCCCGCATCCCCACAGAGACGCGGCCAGGGCACAACACAACATGAAAACAGCCAGATGAGCCGTGAATCTCATCGTTGTCCTCCTCCCTCATTCTAGGGAAAATTTCCAACTACGGCTTCCATTAAAGATGAATAGATCGATAGAACAAATACGGGATGTAAAAAAGATGTTCGCAACAAGCGTGCCGGTTTAAAGCTTATTGCCGAAGATGATTTCCGAAGAAGACTTATTTGGTGGACTCTCGATTAGGCCAGTAAACATCGGCCTTCCGGCCAGAGGGCGATCCAAAAATCCAGCGAGAGGTTACTCCTCTCCTGATCATTCAGAAAGGAAAAGCGCAGAGAAATGATTACTAACTGACCACCTCTGTTCAAAAAACTCCCAGAAAATCAGAAGAAAAACCGGAGCAGAACCGGGAACAAAAGCCCCGGGGATGATTCCCATCTTGACCAGTAAACATCGACCTTTCTGACCAGAGGGCAAGGTTAAAATCCGGCGAGAAGTTTCTCTTCTGCTCACAGATAGCAAAAAAAAACGAGCTGTCCTGTTCAGGAATTGAACATTTTTCGCCCAGATTTCCATAAATTAATCATAAAGATGAAGAATAGTTGCAAAAAAAGGCCCAGCTCCGAAAAGCTGGGCCCGGTTTTGCCTTGTGCAAACAGCTTGCTTTATTTCTCCGGTGCGTTGATCAAATCTTTATCGTGCTCGCCAACGATGTTGGAGGGATCAGATTTCTGTCCGGCGTCGCTCACCGCCTTGACGGCATAGTAGTAATTGGTGATCACAGAGCCGGCAGCATCCACATCGGTGTAAGTGGTGTCCGCCGTGCCGCCGATGGAATCCCCGGGAGCGGGAACAAAATTAGGATCCGTGTCGCGATACACCACATACCGGACCACCGCTTTCTCCTCCGGCGTGCTCCAGGTCAACACTAAATCGCCCTGGTTCAAGGCTATCTGCAAATCGGTGACCGCTGGCGGAGGTCCGCTGCTGGCCAGCGCATCTCCCTCGTAGGGCAGGTAATTGTGTTCGGTCACCGTAACGTACATGGTGCCGGAGGTGGACGGAGAAGGTGTGAAGAAGGCATCGCCGCCGCCATCGGTATCGTCCGTTAAATAAACCTCACCCTCTTTCCACAGACAGACATAGGCCCCGCTCAGGTTGCCACCGCCGGACTCCACATGCACAGTGAAAGAGGAGCTGCCCAGAGGCAGGGTGCCCGGGTGGGTAACGTCCAGGCTGGCCGGGGTATCGGTCCACAGGGGCATGGCCGGATCGCCCAAGAGGCAGAAGGTCCACTCACAGTGCTTATTTATATTTGAACTATGGCTGAACTGGTGTTTGCTCCACACCATGGCGTGGGCTAGAATATACTGGTCGTATTCAAAAAGTCCTCTCCACCAATCTCTATCCAGCTGACCTGAGAGCGCATAGGGATTACCCTGGGTATACCAGCCATCGCGGGTGTTGCCGGTGAAGGAGACGCCGGCCTGGTTGGGATTGTAGATGACGAAGCGTTCGGCAATGCCGTCCTCATAGGTCATATCGTTAGCCCAACAGCCTGTTGAAACCACATTGCAGGGCTGGTCGTCATTGGTCAGCGCGTTCACGTGGGCGGCGTTGATGGACAAAGTGTGATTGACGTACCCGGTGCCCATAACGGTACTATTGGAGTGATCGTTGTGGTTGACCAGGTTCTGACCGTCGCTGAGGGCATCGAGGGTGGCTATCCTGTGATCGCTCGCATGGCTGTCATACACCTTGGTCACGTTGAACCGGGCGGGGATGTAGCCGTCGATGGTCTCCTTCAGATCCTCACCATCAGTCCAGGAGTCCAGATCCATGCCGATGAGCAAAACATCCAGGGGATAGTCGCTCAATTGCGGATCTCTCTCATACTGCAATATCTTGTCGATGGCAGCTTCAAAGAATAGCGCGTGCGCTTCCGTGATCCGGCCCACGTACACCTCGCAGGTCCAGTCATCGTCGTAATCGGCATAGTACTGATCGCTGGGTGTGGTTTCATAGTAATAATACCTGTACTTGAAGGGCACGGTGTCTTCCTCTCCGCCGATCAGGAAATAGGTGGTCCCCCAGGTGCTGTGAGCATCGATGATGAAGTTGCGGATCTTCTCCGGGTCATCCGAACCGCTGTAGTTG
>CBDUWG010000194.1:0-4302 GCA_965370845.1 uncultured bacterium | reverse complement strand
GGATTACGCTAAGTTCACTGCCAAGGATCCCAATTCTGCTCAGGCGGTCCTCGGGCAATGGTACATCATCAGGTGTCATATAAGAATGGAAAAGTGGAGCGAGGCCCTCGCTGCCCTGGAAACTTTTGTGGTGAACTATCCCCAGAGCCCTCAGGTGCAACTGGCCCTCCTGAGGATCGGAGAAATTTATGAAATTAACCTGGATCAGCCCGCCGAGGCCCTGGGAGCCTATCAACGACTAGTTGAGAAATTCCCACGCGGCCAGCCGTCCCAGATTGCCCTTCAGCGGATAGAGATCCTGAAGCAGAAAACGGAATGAATCCTTTCGTCCTACTCCCTTTGGCCAATATTCTGATAGCCCTCCTCCTGTTGACGGTGGTTATGCGGAGGAGTCCAAAGGCGCTCCTCAGCAGGGTTTTTGGATTAGGAGTCCTCTGCATCGCGGTTATCGAACTTGGTCACTTCATGTCCCTGGCGGTTTCCGGTGGAGACCGTGTCCTGTTCTGGTTCAAATTCGCTATGGCCGGGACTTGTTTTCTCCCCGTTACCTGGTCTCTGTTCAGCTTCCTGTTGCTTCAGCCCGATCCAAAGGCCATCATTAAAAAACGGCTGGGATATTTCCTCCTCCTGCTGATAGCGGGCATTGGCTTTCTGGTCTTAATACCCTCGAATCGCTTAATTTATTTCCTTCCGGAGGCGAGATCTCCCTGGTTGGGGGCGATGCGTTTTGGAATGCTGGGCCGCTGGTTTCTCATCTATCTTCTCCTGTCTGTGGTCATCATTCTTATTTTCCTGGAGAACACCTACCGCAACACACACCAGAGAGGAGGGCGCTATACCCTTTACGGGCTCATAGGAAGTCTTTTCTATGCCATCTTTTTGTTCAGTCAGGGCTTGTTGTATTCTCGAATTCCCTCAGCGGTTTTTCTTGTGGGCTCGGCTGTCATCTTTGTGACGGGATTGTTCTTCGCATACGACATCGTCCGCTACCAACTGCTTCAGGTGGACATTTACGTGGGCAGAGGAGCCGTCTACTCCTCGGTGATTTTGCTGTTTGTGGGAGCTTATCTCATTCTCATGGGGTTAGCGGGCAAGCTGGTCAGGGTTATGGGCGGCAATCTGAATCTGTTTCTCACTATTCTGGCCGCCTTGGTGATATTCTTTCTGCTTTTAGCTCTGCTGGTTTCAGGGTCGTTGAAGAAAAGGCTTAAATCTTTTATCGATAGGAACTTCTATAGAGGAAGATATGATTATCGTGAGCAGTGGCTTCGGTTCAGCGAGGAGATGTCCAGCCTGTTGAGTTTGCAGGAGCTTCTGCCCAGGTTTCTGCATATGGTTATGGAAACGCTAGATGTGCACAAGGCCGGCATTTTATTGCCCGCTGGCTCCCAGGGAGATTTTCTGCAGGCCGAGGCTGAGAACCTTCCTGATGAGGAGCTCTGTATCCCTAAAAAGAGCGAGTTTTTGGACTGGCTATTCGTCTTGAGCAAGCCGGTTCTATTGGAAGACAGCCGATTTAATGAGAACATAGCGCAGCAGGTTTTGTTTTGGCGAAATCGCCTTCAAAACCTCGGGCTGGTCGCATTGGTTCCTTTGATCACCAAGAGAAAGCTGGTGGGTTTGTTGGTTCTTGGATCAGCAGCATCTGGAGATTCTTTTTCCAGCGTGGACATGGAGCTTCTGGAAACCATTGGTAATCATCTCTCCATGGCCATCTTGAACGCCAAGCTGAGCGAAGAGTTGGTTTTGTCTAAGGAGCTGGAGTTCATCCACAAGATCTCCTCCTTTGTTGTACACGATCTGAAGAATTTGATTTCCACTTTATCTATGATGCTTCAGAACGCCGCTGACAACATGGATAAGCCCGAGTTTCGAGAAAACATGCTGGTCACTATCAGCGGGACTGTTGAGAAGACAAAGGGTTTGATGAATAAGATCACAACTATGCCTACGGATTTTCAACTGAACTTTCAGCCACAGGACCTGAACAGCATCATTAAAGAGATTGTCTCCAAGATCGAGATAGACCATATGGCGCACATTCAATATGTGGAGGACCTCCGCCCCCTGCCTGACACCAGCGTGGACCGGGAATATGTGGAACGTATTCTGATGAATCTTATCGTCAACGCATTGGAGGCTATGCACCAGGAGGGTACCCTGCGAATATCGACACGGCTTGTGGAAGATGGGACAGAGCTGGCGGCCGACGAGAAAGGTGCTGGAAGGGCCTCGAAATTGGTGGAGATTGAAGTGGCCGATTCGGGAGTGGGAATGAGTAAGGAGTTCATCAAACACAAGCTCTTCAAGCCTTTTCAAACCACAAAGGAAAAAGGTCTGGGCATCGGCCTCTACCAATGCAGGGAGGCTGTGGAGGCTCATGGGGGCAGTATTGAGGTGAAAAGCGGAGAGGGCGAGGGCACCGTTTTTGTGGTCCGATTACCCATCGTCCATTCAATAATTGATCTCTAAATCTCCAGATAGGAGGGGATGAAAATCGAGAAGGGCAGAGTCCTTGTTGTTGACGATGACCAGGGCATCCGCGACCAATTAATGTGGGCCCTGAAAGACAGTTACGAGGTGCTCCTGGCTGAGGACAGTCCCTCAGCTATGGAGATAATCCAGGAACAAAAACCTCAAGTTATTGCTCTGGATATCAGTCTTTCCCCGTTTACGCAGAATGAAGAGGGTTTTGAGGTGCTCCGCAAGACCATGGAGCTCGATCCCAAATCGAAGGTGATCATGATCACGGGCAACGAGACCAAACACCTGGCCCTGAAGGCCATTAAGATGGGGGCCTATGATTATTTCACCAAACCCATTGATCTTCAGGAAATAAAGGTTATTATCAACCGGGCTATTTATATTCGGAAGCTGGAGCAAGAAAACGAGCTCCTTTTAGAGAAGTTACAGGCGGAGCGCAGGTTCCACGATATTATCGGTAGCTGCCCTGAGATGATGAAAGTTTTCGATATCATCGGTCGAGTGGCCACTACCAATGCCACGGTCCTCATCTATGGACAAAGTGGGACTGGCAAAGAGTTGGTGGCTAAAGCCATTCATCGACAGAGTCTACGGAATGGAAAGCCTTTTGTGCCCATCAACTGCGGAGCGATCCCGGAGAATCTACTGGAAAGCGAGCTTTTTGGTTACGAGAAGGGTGCGTTTACCGGGGCAGTGGGGCGTCGGAAGGGTAAGTTTGAATTGGCCAATGGGGGGACCATCTTTCTGGACGAGATTGCCGAGCTCAGCCTGGCTCTCCAGGTGAAAATCCTGCGGTTTTTGCAGGAGAGGGAGATTGAGCGAGTGGGTGGGCGAGAGGCTATTGAGCTAGATGTGCGCATTCTTGCCGCCACCAATAAGGATCTGCAGCAGGCGATGGAAAAGGGCGTTTTCCGCGAGGACCTGTTTTATCGCTTAAGCGTGGTTTCCATTGCTCTGCCTACTCTGCGAGAGCGAGGTGACGACATCACGCTGTTGGCAAACTCATTCCTCAACCAGTATAACAAGGAATACGGAAAAAAGATCAAGGCCTTCAGTGCCGGGGCTCTTCAAGAGTTGCTGGTTTACGAATGGCCGGGCAACGTGCGGGAGCTGGAGAATAAGGTGAAACGAGCCGTGATTATGACCAGAGGTAATCAGGTGATCCCCGAGGACCTGGACCTGCAGCTTTCGGAGAAAAGTGGGAAATTGACTTTGCGGCAGGCCAAAGACAGATTAGAGAAGAAGCTTATCCGGGAGGCACTCATCAAAAATCGAGCGAATGTCTCTCGATCAGCCCGGGAGCTGGATGTAAGCCGTGCCACTCTGTACGATCTGCTGGAAAAACATCAAATCGGCAAGGAAGATTTCTCTTAACGGTTCCTGTCGGATTCTTGTACAAGTATAACAGTTAATAGGCAAGCGTGTTATCAGAAATGACTCCTTTGAGTCTGTCGAAATATTTGACACTTTCTTCCCACAAAGAGGTTTTTGGGGATGCAGGGTTGAGAATCGATGTGCAAGTTCATCAAGATAGATTTTTGTATTGTCGGGTGTTAGCCGGAAAAGCGTTTTGTAAAAACCTTTCCCCTAAGAAGTTGGCATAGAGTTTGCCGAATATATTGTTTGGGTTTTTTACCTAAATTAGTAACAGCGGATGATCTACCTGCGAAGCGAAGAAAGTAATTTACCTCCACATTTCTCGATCTGCCTTGTTCTTGGGGGAGGGGATTGTTTTCCTCCAGGATGGAGGTGAGTTCTAGATGAGGCGTGAGGGGTTACTAATGGAATTGTCTGGGGATAGCACTCAGGAGTTCGAGA
>CBDUWG010000193.1:0-4310 GCA_965370845.1 uncultured bacterium | reverse complement strand
AGCTCGATGCTGGGTTGACGTTGTCGAGGCTCGTAACGAAACTGGAAGCTGGAAGTTCGATGCTCGTTTAGTGAGATTCGCCAGAGATTTTCTTTTCCAGCTTCGAGCATCGACAGACGAGCATCGTAATGAGTTTCGACACCGATAAACGAGCTTCGAGTTTCGGGGTGTACAACCAAAAATTAATGGGTCATCGCTTACCTGCGGTAACAGACCTCAACTGAGAGCTATTCCCAAATCGTTCCGCAGAGGGGGTCGCGCAAGACAGCGAGGCTGGCGGCCGGCCGAACGGAAGAGTGAGGACGGCATGGCCACAGGCCATAGCCAGCCGGTGCCCCGCAGGGGCACGCTGGCTGCAGCTAGGGGGACACTTCCCCCTTATGAAAGTAATTATTGAACTTTGTGGCGACGCATTTTCCAAAAGGAGAAACCCCATGCTCAGCTTTCCCGCTTTCACCATATGGTCGCTGTGGATGATCCTGGTGCCCATTTTCCTGTTCGCCGGGGATGGCAAAAGGCTGCTTGGAGATGAGATCAAAAAATTTTTGGGATAAAAGTTAGGGAATCCTAATAAATGCAGTGAACCAGAAAGGAGGGCGCCATGAGAAATGAGGCCAAGATCAAACTCTCAGCACTGTGGATGCTGATGGTGGTGGGGCTGCTGGTCCATGGACAGCTACACTTCTTCGAGGCCGGAGGTGTGCCGAAACAGGGTACAGGCATGCTGATGTTCTTCACCCTGTGCTATCTGATACCCATGGCCATGGCATTTCTCTCTCTTGTGCTGAGACATTCAGTGAACCGCTGGCTGAACGTGATCGCCGGGGGCCTGTTCCTGCTGATGAACCTCTACCACCTGTGGGGACACAGAGGTGAGCCGCATCAGGTGTTGATCATCGGCGCGACCGTGGTGATGGCAGCTCTGATACTGCGGTATTCTTGGAGAGATCTCCGGGGGTCGATCGCTGAATCGGCCTGAAAGAAGATGCGTATCGCTGGCGCTGAAAGTCATCGTATGACCTGATGAAGGAGGCTTTGAGATGAGGGTTAAGTGAATCGAAATGTGGATGTCGATATCATTGGAGCTCGACGGATAACAACCCAAGGAGGTTTTGAGATGAGAACCAAATTTATGCTGGCGCTGTTGGGCGTCGCTCTCACAACTGCGGCCGTCACGGATGTCTCCGGGAGCGAGACGGGCACCGCGGGCATCATCAAAGGCAGCGTGATGGACAAGAGAAGCGGCCAGCCACTGCCCCTGGCCAATATAGTGCTGGAGGGAACGACCATGGGCGCGGCCACCGATCCGGACGGCCATTTTTTCATCCTCGATGTTCCTCAGGGGAGCTATCAGGTGCGGGCCACCATGATGGGCTACAAGTCCACCTCCCGCCCGGTGCAGGTGCAGGCCGGCCATACTGTGACGGTTAGCTTCAAACTCCAGGAAACCCTCATTCCTCTGGATGCCATCGTGGTCACGGGCACCCGCACGCCCAAAACTGTCAAAGACGTGCCGGTGCGCACCGAGCTGATCAGCGCCCGGATGATCGAGGAAAAGGGGGCCACTCAGCTCTACGAGGCCCTGGAGGCCCAGCCGGGCATCCGGGTGGAGCAGCAGTGCTCCAACTGCAATTTCTCCATCCTCAGGGTCGAGGGCTTGGAGGGTGGATACACCCAGGTGCTCATCGACGGCCAGCCCATCTTCAGCGGCCTGGCCGGGGTCTATGGCCTGCAGCAGATGCAGACGGGCCATATCAAGCAGATCGAGGTGGTCAAGGGCGCCGGCTCGGCGCTCTATGGCAGCGACGCCATCGGGGGTGTGGTCAACGTGGTGATGAAAGATCCGTCTCCCAGGCCCAGCCTGAGCCTGGGCCTGAGCCTGGGCACACACGCCACCAACAGCTTCCACGTCGACGGATCCCTGCGCAATGACAGATTGGGCCTGATCTTCTCGGCCCAGAAGGACATGGCCAATGCCATCGATCAGACAGGTGGAGACCAGGCCCCTTACGATGATATCGGCCAGGACAACTACACCGACCGGGTGGAGACGGACAACTTCGGCGCCGGGGTCAAGCTGCATTGGTTCGATCCGCTGGGAACGGGCAGTCGCATTAAAATTCACGGCAGGGCCATCAGCGAGTTCCGCCGGGGTGGCCACCTGGATACCTGGGATGACCCCTTCGACCCCGACTCAGAGCAGATCAGAACAACGCGCTACGAGACGGGCCTGGGTCTGGAAAAGACCTTTCCCCGGGGAAATCGCCTGGAGCTGAACGTGAGTTTCGTCAATCACGATCGAAATGCCACCAATGGAGCCGCCTGGGACAAAGCAATCGAGGCGGGTATGTTAGACGATGAGCTCAATTTCACCCCCCAAGGACAGACCTACGTGGATGAGTACGGGTTCGAGCAGTTCCGGACCGAGTGGTATCCGCAGCCCTTTATTCTCAATGAAAAGCTTTTTCTGCTCGATGTTGTTCATGCCTATCCGCTGGGCAAACACACCATTCTGGCGGGAGCTCAATATCGCAAAAGCGATCTGGAACAGGACATCAACAGGAGCCAGAGCAACAAATGCGCCGATGACCTGGGATTCTTCGTACAGGCCGATCTTCTGGCCATGCCCGTTTTGGAGCTGATTCTGGGGGCAAGATACGATATGCACCAATCCGAGGATGACCTCACCAGCGGCCAGTATGACGAGACGGCCATCAACCCCAGATTGGCCCTCAGGTACTCGATCTCCTCGGACCTGGTCATCCGGGCCAACCTGGGCACCGGCTTTCGGGTGCCCTACCTCTTCTCCGAGGACATGCACCTGTGTGCCTCGGCCCCCAGGATCTACAAGGGCTCGGATCTAGAGGCCGAGAAGGCGGTGAGCATGTCGGTGGGAGGCGATTTTTACCGGGCTGATTATCGTCTGGGCTTCAACGTGTTCCGCACCCAGATCCGGGATAAGGTCGAGTTCGTCTCCGCCGATGATCAGCCCATTCCCGCCGGGTACGATTACAAATGGTCGAATGTGGGAGACGCCTACACTCAGGGCGCGGAGCTGACCCTGGGCGGCACTCTGTTGCCCGGATTGGATGCGAAGACGGACGTGGTGTACACCGACGCAAGATTCGAGGAGCCCCGCTACGACCAACAGAGCTATCCCAGTTCCGACAATGGCTGGAAACAAAGCGATCGGATTCCGCGCAGCCCGGAATGGACGGGAAACGCTCAACTGACTTATCGTCCGGGGCCCTGGGCCTTCCTGGTCAGCGGCTCATACACGGGCGGTATGTACATCGACCATACACCGGAGGATGATCCGGGGCAGTTGGTCATCGAGAAGACGGACCCCTTCGCCATCTTTGGCGCAAAGATCTCCAGGAGGATGAATGGAGGATGGGCTCTCTTCGTGGGCGCCAAGAACCTGTTCGACTACACCCAGCCCAGGAGAGATAACTCCAACGCCGCCTATATCTGGGCCCCGCTGAGTGGTCGCATCCTTTATGCCGGGTTCAATGTGGATATTTGAGGGGAAGTTTCAGGAAAAAATTGCCCCGGGTTGGGGGATGATGAAACAAAGCTTGATCTCCCAACTCTGGGTGAGCTCAGAGACAGATGAGATGAGCAGTCTTGCACAGCAGCCATTGACCTTTGAGGTGAAGTGAGTGGGAAGAATAGAACGTCGATGATGCGGAGGACACGGATTCTCACGGATCGGTCATAAAAAGATTTTGCTCGTGCACGTCCGCGTAATCTGTGTCATCCGTGTTACATCCTTTGCCTTTTCCGCGTCTCTGCGGCGCTGTTTCAAACCACAAGCGATCATTCAAGGCGGTGCGTCATGAATTCCAGATCCACCCAGATTTCGATTTTGTGGGGGCTTTTCCTCTTCGGGATGACGATGCACATGCTGTTGGCCATAATCCCGCTGTTTGCCGGCGTGTCCATCGTTACCGAGGAGATGTCCCCGGAGCAAGTTCCGGGGATGACCTGGATGATGACGTTTATGGTCGTCATTCCGATGGTGCTGGCGTGTCTGGTGCTGATCCTGCGGGGCAACGCATTCAGGTGGGTGAACTTCGTGTTTGCCGCGATCTACGTGCTGCTCAATGGTTACCACTGGATTGCACACCTTGGGATGGCCGGCGAGGCGCCCTATCAGGTGGTGCTCTTGCTGGTGGTGCTCGGCATCAGCGCGATTCTGGCGGGTGTATCGTGGAAGTGGCTTAAGGAGCCATCCGGGACTGAAGCGTAGGTTGTTACCTGAGTTTTAGAGGAAGAAGGAAGCGTCATGAAAAAGTTACCAGAAGTGA
>CBDUWG010000192.1:0-4323 GCA_965370845.1 uncultured bacterium | reverse complement strand
ACTTGACCACAATAAACCAGGATCCAGGATCCAGGATCAAGGATCGGGTCTATCTTTTCATCCAGTATCCAGCATCAAGGATCCATTATTTCAACAAAGCCATTAGCAGGAGGTGACACATGCGGGTGAAAGTAGGCCAGGCCGAGATTGTCCTGGAACAGGGCGACATCACCGAAATGGAGGTGGACGCCCTGGTGAACGCGGCCAACAACCATCTATGGATGGGAGCAGGGGTGGCCGGGGCCATCAAGCGCAAGGGCGGAGAGGTCATCGAGCGGGAAGCCGTGGCCCAGGGGCCCATCCCCGTGGGCGAGGCGGTGATCACCACAGGTGGTGAGCTGAAGGCCAGGCACGTCATCCACGCCGCCGGCATGGGCCAGGATCTGAAGACGGATGAACAGAAGGTGCGCGAGGCCACTCGCAACAGCCTGCTGCGGGCCGAGGAGAAGAAGCTGCGGTCTTTAGCCTTTCCGGCCATCGGTACCGGCGTGGGCGGTCTGTCCATTCACCTGTGCGCCAAGGTCATGCTGGAGGAGACCCTGGAGTTCCTCCAGGGATCTGAGTTCTTACAACGGGTCGTCTTCGCCCTTTTCGATGAGGGTGTCTATAAGGCCTTTCAGCGGCATTTATCGGAGATGTTCTCCGCCAGCGAGCATCCCTGATGAGTCGAGCAGAGGAGAGCGAGATGAAAATCGGTTTCGTCCAGTTCTGCCCCCGCTTCGGGGATAAGGACGACAATCTCCGGCGCGTGCAGGAGATGGTCCGGGGCACGGAGGCGGACCTGCTGGTTATGCCCGAGCTGTTCAACACCGGCTACCTGTTTCTGTTCCAGGAAGAGGTGGTCAGAGCCGCCGAGGTCATCCCCGGCGGGCCCACCACTCAGTTCCTTCTGCGATTGGCTAAAGACGAGCAGGTGCACATCGTGGCAGGGCTGGCCGAGAAGGCCGGCAGCCGGCTGTACAACTCCGCCGTGCTGGTCAGCCCCCAGGGATGGACCAGGACATACCGCAAGAGCCACCTGTTCGTGGACGAGAAGACATTCTACCACCCGGGAGATACGGGTTTTGTGACCTTTGACATCGGCGCCGCCCGGGTGGGCCTGATGGTCTGCTTCGACTGGATCTACCCGGAGTCGGCCCGGGTTCTGGCCCTGAAGGGGGCGGACATCATCTGCCACCCGGCCAACCTGGTGCTGCCCTTCTGCCAGAAGGCCATGGTCACCCGCTGTCTGGAGAATGGGGTCTTCGCCATCACCGCCAACCGTACCGGCACCGAGACCAGGGGGGATAAGAGCTTGACCTACTCGGGGATGAGCCAGATCGTTGGTCCCCGGGGGGAAATTCTGGCCCAGGCCAACGGCGATGAGCAGATCGTCCGGATAGTGGAGATCGACCCGCTCAGGGCCCGGGACAAGAAGGTCACCGAGCGGAACGATCTTTTGGCGGACCGAAGGCCGGAGTTGTACGGGGAAATTACAGCCAAAGGGGATTGAGATGTAGGGGTGGGGTGATTTTTCAATTTGAAATGAATCTTTTTGAAGGGGGAGGCTTCCCCCTCGTCCTCCCAACCTGTTGCTCCCTTGGGTCGCAACCCACCGCCCTAGCCCGCGTGGCGCTGCGCGCCACCGGCTGGCTATCGGCGGCAAGGCCGCCGATACGGTCCTTGCTTATCGCGCGGCCCGCCGCCAGCCTCGCGGTCTTCCGCTACCCCCTCTGCGGAACGATTTGGGAATAGCTCTCAGTTGAGGTTTGTTACCGCAGAGACACAGCCCTATCTTATGCCCATGTGTAGGGGCGGGTTTTAAACCCGCCCCTACTGATAAGAACACCAATCTGCTTCGATCTCCGATTCCCGGTCACGGATAACGGACACAGCAGAAGATTTTTTCCTTGACTTTCATTGTGCAGCGCACTATAATAAAAAGTGAACATGTTACAGCGCACAACAAACCCATTCGAAGGAGGGATTCACGATGCCCAGGCTGATCAAACGCTACGCCAACCGGCGTCTGTATGACATCCAGGAGAAGAAGACCATCACCCTGCAGAATTTGGCCGAGCTGGTTAAAGAGGGTCAAGATGTGATGGTCATGGACAACAAGACCAAGGAAGACATCACCTTGCCCACACTGTTTCAGGTACTGTCCATGGAGGCGCGGGAGTGGAAGGGTAACTTTCCGTCCGCCAGGGTAGCTCAAGAGTTGATCTTAAAAGGAGGAGGAACCATGGTGGATGTAGTGAAGAAAGCCATGCTGGCCGGGATTGGGGCCCTCAGCGTGACCCGGGAGAAGGTGGAGGAACTGGTGGACGATCTCATCAAAAAGGGTGAGCTGGGCAAAGAGGAGCGGGCCAAGTTCGTTCGCGAGCTGGTGGAAAAGGCGGAAGCGCGGTCCCGTGAGGCCAAGAAATGGGTGGACGAGAGGGTCAAGGTGGCCGTGACTAAGTTCAGGCCGGCCAGGGAGGAGGAGGTGGCGAAGCTGTGCGAGCAAGTGAGCGATCTGACCAAGACCGTCGCTCGTTTGGAAAGAAAGCTAAGAGAACAGGGGAAGAAGGGCAAATGATGATCTGTGCCGGGAAATTTGTTGACATGAATGGAGATTTGTGGTATCTATTGGGGGGAAAAAGAAAGGGAAGAGATTAGAGATCAGAAACCAGAGATCAGAAACCAGAGATCAGAAACCAAAGACTAGAAATTGGAAGTTTGTAACTCTTCGCCTCCCCCCAATCCTATTGCTCTTCTGTAACTTATTTTTCTATGGTGTTTTCCCGGATCTCTGATCTCTAACCATTCACCATCTGCAATACACTCAATAAACCTTCATTATTTTCCAGGTTATCCAACCATGCCCATCACTAAAATCGGCAAAGGGTACCGCCACCTGAAGCGATTTCGGCAAATCCTGGCCGTGTCTCTGAAATACGGCTTCGGGCACATCCTGAGCCGGATGAAGCTTTCCGTATATCTGCTCCGCGACCGGGGATTGAAAATGCGCAGGCTGAAAGCGGTGGTCGATCTCTCCAATGCGGAGAGAGTAAGGTTGGCCCTGGAAGAGCTGGGGCCGGCCTTTATCAAGCTGGGGCAGGTGCTCAGCATGCGGCCCTTCCTGATTCCCCCCCAGTATGTGGTGGAGCTGACCAAGCTCCAGGATGAGGTGAGACCCATCGGGTTCAACAAGGTGAAGCAGGTGATCCTGCAGGAGCTGGGCCGTTCCCCGGAAGAGCTCTTTGCCAGTTTTGACCGCAGGCCGTTGGCCTCGGCATCCTTAGCGCAGGTCCATCGGGCGAAGACCCGCGATGGACAGGAGGTCATCGTGAAGGTGCAGCGTCCCGGGGTTCGCAAGGTGATCCTGGAGGACATGAGCATTCTGCGCGATATAGCCATTCTGCTGGTCAAGCACCTCCCCGAGAGCCGGCGGTACGATCCCACCGGCATCGTGGATGAACTGGATCGGACCACCAAGCGCGAGGTTGATTTCGTCAACGAGGCGAGAAATATGGAGATCTTCGCCAGAAACTTCGCCGGGGAGAAGACAATTCACGTCCCAAAAGTTCACTGGCAGCTGAGTTCCTCCCGTGTGTTGACCACGGAGTTCATCGACGGAGTGAAGATCTCGGACTTGAGCCGATTCGAGGAGTTTAGCCTGGACAGGCAGATCATCGCCCAAAACGGCGGCCGGGCGCTGTTGAAGCAGATATTCGAGGACGGTTTCTTTCACGCCGACCCCCATCCGGGCAACCTCTTCGTGCTGCCGGGCAACATCATCGCTCCCGTTGACTTCGGCATTATGGGCCGGTTGAGTCCGGGGATGATGAAGCAGCTTCGCGAGATTTTTGTGGCCATTTTCCACAAGGATGTGGATGAGCTGGGGCGGCTCTATCTGGAGGTAGGGATTGTCGACGAGGAGATTGATATGGTCGGCCTCAAGATGGAAATGGCCGATCTGCTGGATAGGTATACCGGCGTGATCTTGAGCAGGGTTAATATGCGGAAGGTGATGGAGGATCTCTTCCAGATCTCCTACCGTTATCAGATCAGAGTGCGGTCTGAGTTTATGCTCCTGGGCAGGGCTCTGGGAACCTATGAGGAGGTAGGCCGGCTGCTGGACCCCGGTTACGATTTCGTGACCGAGGCCAAGCCCTTCGTCAAGAAGATGCTCAGCAGGCGATATGATCCCCAGATAATTTTCCGGGATCTGCTAAGGACCGGAAAGGACCTGCACCGGCTGTTGGCCGTGCTACCTCAGGAGCTGAGCTCCATACTGCAGAAGGTACGCCGGGGACAATTGGCTATAGAATTTCGTCACAAGGGGCTGGACAAGATGAT
>CBDUWG010000191.1:0-4346 GCA_965370845.1 uncultured bacterium | reverse complement strand
CCCACAGCCGGCCATGCGCAGGTTCCTGGTCAGCTCATCCATGGACACGCGGACGCTCTGTTGCATCTCGGCTACCTGCTCCTGGATCAGCCACTGCTTCTGCTGTGTGAGATACAGGGAAAGGGCGGAGCTGACTATGATCCCCAGGATGGCCGTGGACACCACCATCTCCACCAGGGAAAAGCCGGCAGATCTTTTCAGATCCTTCAATCCCATCATTTTCACCCCCTATCGTCCCATCAACCTCACTGGGCCCGGGCCCGCAGCGAGACGAACTGTACCTGATGCTCATCGTCGGCATCATCGTGCCAGCTCAGATCGATCAGGATGCGCGCCAGCCCTGGTTGGCCTGTTTCTTCGGTTACCGTCCAGCTTCTGGCCACACCACGCAGGGTATCCTGGCCCGTGGGACTGGCCAGCATGGAGGCATAGCTCATGCTCCTGAACTCCTCCAGCTTGTCCTGCGCCAGGGTCGTGGCTTGGGTCAGATCGCCTCCCCGTCTGGTTCCCCGCATGGCGATAATGACGAGCGGGGCCAGCCAGGAGAGGGCGATGCCCAGGATGATCATGGCTACCATGATCTCCACCAGGGTCATTCCCTTCTTATCCGACCTGATCATGATCCATAGCTTGTTCATTTTATCACCTTCACTCGGCCGGTGCTGGGCAGGATATCCACCACCAGGGAATCGCTTCTCTCCTCCAGGCCCAGGGAAACCCAACCGCCGTTGGAGGAACCATCCGCTTTGAAGATGGCCACATCGTTGGCAAAATCCACACGGCGAAATAGTGTCTTCTCGTAAAGCTCCTGGCTGAAAATCACATCATCCGTCGAGATGTCAAATTCCTCGTTCTCGTTCACATCCTGGAAGAGAATAAACTGGACGGGCCTCTGACCATCATCGAAGAAGATGCCGTACTGGGCACCCTCGGCCACGGCCCTCATCCTGGCCAGCCTGGAAACGGAGGCCACATTCCGGGTATCTCCTTTAAGCTTGACGCCCGGCAGGTACTTGATGAAACTGGGCACGGCCAGAGCGGCCAGAATTCCCATGATGGCCAGCACCACGACTATCTCCACCAGGGTCATACCCCGTGTATCCTCCTTCAGAGCAAACATTGATCCACTCCTCAAAAAAAAATCTACTTGCCGGATGCAAGTAGATCACAATGCCTCCTGCAGCCCGGCTATCTTACCTCGAGTTCGAAGCCCATAGCCCGTGGCTGGGCGGCTCTGGTTGGGCGTCTCACTCTGGCCCGGCGCCTTATTCAGGCGATCCGTGGCCACATTCAGAAGACCCGTGGCTTTGCGTCCCACTCTCGCGAGTGGTTTGCCTTTATAGGAGAAACAACTGCCAATACGCTCGGGAGAGGCCCTCGCCCCAGAAGACGACCAAAATGGTCCCTGCGGCGATGAATGGCCCAAAGGGGATATGCTCCCAGCGCTTTTTCAGTCCTAAAACAATCAAGGTAACCCCGGCAACGGCCCCCATCAACACGGCCAGAAACAGAGCAAGCAAAACCCCTTTCCAGCCCACGAAGGCGCCAACCATTGCCGCTAACTTAATATCACCACCTCCCATGCTCTCTTTCTTGAATAACAGCTCTCCCAGGATGGCTACCCCCAACAGGGCCGCTGCTCCGATGACAGCGCCCAACAGAAAGCTGACCACGGACCGCGGCTCAACCAGGGCGTTAAGAGCCAGACCAAGCAGAATCCCTGGCAGGGTCACCTTGTCCGGGATCACCATCCGGTCCAGATCGGCGAAGGTCACCACGACCAGCAGGCAGAACAAAACGAAGAGTATGGCCGCCTGAGCCGTGGGCCCGAAGACCAGAAAAAGGATCACGGCCAAAACGCCGGTCAGGGCCTCCACTGCCGGATAGCGTGGCGAGATGGGCGCAGCACAGCGACGACACCTGCCCCGCAGAAGAAGATAGCTCAGCAACGGGATGTTATCACTCGGGGCAATACACCCCGCGCAGTGCGGACAGCGGGACCGGGGCCTGACGATGGACAGACCCCGGGGCAGCCGCCAGATGCACACGTTCAGAAAACTACCCACCACACATCCTGTCAAAAAGCAAAAACCGGAAACCAAAACCTTTATCCAAAAGGTCAAAAGAGACTCCTTTTCCCCGAAAAATGGGAAATGAGAGAAGACAAGGGGAGTTGCTCACGCCCTTGCCTTCCCCCATTAAACCGTGCGGCTCTTACCAGCTCAGGCCGTTGCCCCCACCGGTGGCGCCGTCCTGATCCATGGTCAAAAATCCCGTAGTGGCACCATCCCCGTCCACGTCGACGGCCTCGGTGGCCGTGGCCGTGAAGTCGGCCGTGGGATCGGTACACTCCACCTTGTACACAAACCGCGAAACGCCCTCAGGAAGGGCGAACGCGATGGCGTCGTTTTCCGCACCATCGACAAAGGCCACATACGTGTCGTGCTCGTTGAAGTAGGCCTTCTCCAAGGTAAAGATCTCCTTGAGGATGGTCTTGGCCTCGGCTACCTTCGCCTTACCGGTCACTTTCATGAACTTAGGAATGGCCAGGGCGGCCAGGATGCCGATAATCACCACAACGATCATCAACTCGATCAGGGTAAAACCGCGTCGGTTGTGGAATCTCCTTAACATTTGAAGTCACCTCCTTCTCTCTTTACTGTGTTTTTGTTTCCTTCATGGTTTCGCTTACTAAAACGGCAATTAAGTAAACAGCAAAAGATAGGCCAATCAATTTCAGAACATTTCGGTTCCAATAAGCTACAACCATAAGTTCTTGAAATATAAAATAATACACCATTTAGAAAAATCGAAGAACCCATCTGCTCATCGTCGCCACAGGAATCCACCCCGGTATTTATCTGGCAAGTTGCCAGTCGTTTTGGCATTTTAAAATTAATTTGCAGGCAGCAGATGCCCCGAAACGCCGGGAAATCAGTCGGCAACCGATTCCTGGATGATCCCGGACTCGTCGATGATCCAGACGCTGTACTGCCCATCCCCGTCAAAATCCACCACCGAGGTGGCCGTCACCCTCAGATTCTCCCCGGTGGCCACGGGAATGGCCATGCGATAGCGACCATTTCCCGGCGGGTCGTCGGTGAGCAGGGCAACCTGGACAAAACCGATCTCATCCAGGCAGACACAATACCGGCCGTGCTGGTTGTAATATGCCTTCTCCAAAACCAGGGCGGCTTTGAGCATCCCCTTGGCCTCGCTGGCCTTGACTTTGTTCTGTACTTTGATAAACGCGGGCAGAGCCATGGCAGTTAAGATGCCGATTATAACGATGACGATCAGCAATTCGATGAGGGTTAGCCCTTTTTTCTGCAAGATTATCATGACTCTCGCCCCAAATCCTACTTGATGTCCTTCAGCCCGTACTTCTCGATCTTCCTGTACAGGGTGGAGGGATCGATGCCCAATATTTCCGCGGCACGCTGTTTCTGCCATCCTGATTCCCGCAATATCCAGAAAATGTATGCTTTTTCGATGGTCTCCAGGGTGGGATTCTCCAGCTCCTTGGTCTTGGCCAGCACCCGGCCCTGGCCTTTGATGACATTCTCCGGCAGATCCTTTTCTAGGATGGTGTTGTCATCCTGCAAGGTCACCGCCCGTTCCAGAATATTCTCCAGCTCCCGAATATTGCCCGGCCAGTTATAATTACAGAGGATCTTCTTGGCCTCGGCGGAGATCTTCTTTTCCTGTCCATCCGGCTCCTGGCCATATCTTTTCAGAAAATAATCGATGAGCAGGGGAATGTCCTCTTTGCGCTCTCTCAGCGGAGGAATGTTGATCGGGATGACATTCAGGCGATAGAAAAGATCTTTACGGAAACGACCCATGCTCACCTCATTATCCAGATCGGCGTTGGTGGCAGCGATCAGGCGAATGTCCACTTTTATGGGACTGGTGCCGCCGACAGGAACGATCTCCTTTTCCTGGAGAACGCGCAACAGCTTTACCTGAATGCGAGGCGACATCTCACCCACCTCGTCCAGGAAAAAGACCCCCTCACTGGCCACCTTAAAAAGACCATCCTTATCCTTTATAGCACCGGTAAAGGAGCCTTTTATGTGGCCGAAGAGCTCGCTCTCCAAAAGTCCCTCGGGCAAAGCTCCGCAATTCACCGTGATGAAAGGTCTCTCACTGCGATAGCTCTGCTGATGAATGGCACGAGCGACCAGTTCCTTGCCGGTGCCACTTTCCCCGGTGAGCAGCACGGTGCTATCGCTGTCGGCTATTTTGCGCACCTGGGATAACACCTCCATGAGGATCTCGCTCTTGCCTATAATCTCGCCGAACCCCTCCTTTTTTTTCAGCTGTTTCTTGAGATACACATTTTC
>CBDUWG010000190.1:0-4353 GCA_965370845.1 uncultured bacterium | reverse complement strand
TTTCAGTTCCGCGTTCCGAGTTCCGAACTCCGCGTTCAAATCGTTCCCAGTTCCGCGCTCCCAGCTCCGAGTTCTTTGTGCTCTCTAAACTTTCTAAATCACGGTGTTACGATCTTCTTTCTATTGTAAAACCCCAAAATAATGCCCAGGGCCACCGACCAGACCGCCGCCAATCCGATGCGGAAATGTCCCGGCAAGGTGAAGGTTATGGTATGTGCCGGTATCCAGAACCAGAGCAATGAGAGCAGCGCCTTGTCCAGATTATCCCAGTTCTTCTCCCTGGCAACCACGTTATCCAATACGCGATGAAATAAGACCAGAAATACCCCGAATTGCAAATTCAAGGTCACCGATATTGAAAAAGCCCAGGTCAGCCTGTTCAGCTGCGGCAGCATGTTATGCTGGACCAGGCTTTCCACAAAACCAATGATGCCCACGAAAGCATATTTGATGCCCACCGCCAGAATCGCCCATTCGACCATTTTCAACAGCAGCGTGGGAACTTTATAGGGGGCAAAAACCTTTCTCTTGATGATCCACTTGGAGATAATATCCCCAAAAGTCCCCAGAATGGCGAACTGCACCATGGCCATCCAGATGGGATGCGCTTTTACTAATTCCACATACCAGCCCATAAAGAAACCTCCTTTTTCGTGGATCGTGACAGTTATGAAGCTGGATACTGGATTCTGGATCCTAGATCCTGGATGCTGGTGAGAAAACCGGGGTTCAGGATCCGGGAACCGTAATGCTCAAGACCACGGATATGTTTTTCTCTTTTCGCGATTCTCGAATCTCGAGTCTCGAATCTCGGTCTTTCAGAGGGGGTAGCGGAAAACGGCGAGGCTGGCGGCTGGCCGAACGAAAGAGTGAGGACAGTATGGCCGCAGGCCATAGCCAGCCGGTGGCGCCCCGGGTCAAGCCCGGGGCAGGCTCCGCGCCACGCCGGTTGAAGCGAGGGGGACCCTTCCCCCCACACAACCCCAGTAGCAGTAGGCAGTCTACAGTAAGCAGTACCCCACCCCTCCCCTCATAAAACATCATTTCAAATTGCAAAGTGAAAATTGAAGATTCCAAAACCCTTCCGAGTCTCTAGTCTCGAGTCTCCAGTCTCGGCTCTTCAAACAGCCCAATCAGCTTAAACCTCTTCACGTCCACCAAACCCTGGTCGGTGATCTTCAGGGCCGGGACCACGGGCAGGGAGAGAAAAGAAAGGGCGGAGAGAGGATCCTTCAGCCGGCAGCCCAATTTGACGGCCGCCTGGTGGAGATCGTCCAGCCTGGTCTTCACGTCGGTGATGCTCTGCTCGGACATCAGCCCGGCGATGGGCAGGGGCAGAGACTCGATGACCTGTCCCCCGGAGACAACGGCCAGCCCTCCGCGCATGCGGATGATCTGGATGGCCGCCTCCATCATGTCATGGTCATTGGTGCCTACGATGATCAGGTTGTGGGAATCATGGCCCACCGAGGAGGCCAGGGCCCCATGCTTCAGACCGAAACCCTTCACCAGACCCAGGCCCACGTTGCCCGAAGCCTCATGCCGCTCCACGATGGCCAGCTTGAGCAGATCCCTTTTGGTATCGGACACAACAAAGCCGTCCTTCACCTTGGGCTTGAGGCGCAGGTGCTTGGTGATGATCTGGCCGGGGACCAGCCCGATAACGTTGGCCACCTGGCCCCGGGCGGGGATCAAAAAGTCCTTCTCCTTCAGCCAGTGGGTGTTGATGGAGCTGCGAATGGAGATCTTGCGATGTGGCGGAGACTCGTACAGTGGTTTGCCCTTCTCGGCCACCAGCTGGCCACTCTTGAAGACCATGGACACCCGGCAGCTTTTGAAGTCGTTCATCACCACTAAATCGGCGGCGTAGCCCGGCGCGATGGCCCCCAATCGGTCCAGCTGGAAATACTGGGCTGTATTCAGGGTGGCCATGCGGATGACCAGAGCCGGGTCCAGCCCGCTGTGGATGGCCATCTTGACCATGTAGTCGATGTGACCCTCGGCCAGCAGATCGCGCGGGTTACGATCGTCGGTGACGAAGAAAAAGCGGTCCACATTCTCCCTGGTCACCAGGGGTAACAGGTCGTGCAGGTTCTTGGTGGTGGAGCCCTCCCGGAGCATCACCCACATGCCCGCACGCAGCTTCTCCCGGGCCTCTTCCAGGGTGGTGCTCTCGTGGTCCGACTGGATGCCGGCCACCACATAGCCGGCCAGGTCTTTGCCGGAAACGCCCGGAGCGTGGCCGTCGATGCGCTTTCCGGAGACGATCTTGATCTTGTCTATGATATCGTCATCGCCGCTTAAGACGGCGGGATAGTTCATCACCTCTCCCAGACCCAGCACCCACTTGTCGGAGAGAAACGGGAACAGGTCCAGGGCCTTGAGTTCCGAGCCCGCCGTCTCTAAATCGGTGGAGGGAACACAGGCAGGCAACATCATATACACGTTCATGGGATTGTACTTGCTGGATTTGAGCATGAACAGAATGCCATCGGAACCGAGGACGTTGGCGATCTCGTGGGGATCGATGATCACCGTCGTGGTGCCCAGGGGAACCACCGTGCGGGCGAACTCCTCCACTCCCACCATGGAGCTCTCGATGTGCACGTGGCCGTCGATGAAACCCGGACAGAGAATTTTTCCCTTGAGGTCCATACAGTCATCGCCGTCGTAGCTGCCCACCCCGGCGATGCGCCCCTGGGCGATGGCCACGTCGGATTTGTATATCTCCCCGGAGAAAACATTGACCACCCGGGCATTCTTGAGCACCAGCTCGGGTTTCTCCTTCCCCCTGGCCACCGCTATCATCCGTTTTAAATCCATGGTGTTCTCCTCCCTGGGACCTTTACTCCCAAACCTCCAAAGGGACGGTGGAGAAGGTGCCGGCGATAAGATCCGCCTGCCGCAGGTACGGTTCCTTCTCCACACCGGCAGCGAAAACGGCCGCGTCCACCAGGTACCGCCTTCCGGCGCCCTCATCGTAGAAGCTGTAAGCCCGAAAGGGACCACCCACATTCAAGTTGCTGTTTTCCCACAGGCCGGCAAGGCGCAGGCCTCTGCGGCCGGCGAAATCCACCTCTTCGGCCCGGGTGTATCCCCGGACGATCTGGTCCCCGTCGTAGAAATCGCGACCCACTCTGTCCCGCCTGTCCATGCATCCCTCTGCGGTCAGGGAAACATCCTCCGTCTGCTCCCAGTGAATAAATATCCAGCGATGGGGCTTCTGCTTCCGCAACCACACGAAGCGCTCTTCCGGCAACTCCTTGACCACACTGTAGCCCGGGGGTATCCGCAAGGTCCACCCGTAATCGGCAAACAAGCGTTGCTCCAGCTCCTCTTGTTCACCCTCGGCGTATAAAAAATCCAATATTTTAGCGTCCAGGGCCTCTTCCATGAGCTGAAAAATACGATCCTTGTTCTCCCGGAGCTTCTCGGCCAGAAGCTCCTCTTTCTCAGCCACTAAAAAGAAAACTTCTTGATCCTGCGCCCACACGTTTTGACGGGCGAAAAAGAAAGCCTCTCCCCGGGCGACCTTCTCTCTGGCCTCGGGGGAAAGAAACTTGTCCATCAGCTCCGCCGCGGGCCCCGGATGGTCGAAGCTAGCCAGCACAACCAGGTTCTTCCATTTCTTGAAGAAGTCGAACTCCTCCAGCCGGCCCTGCCGGATGGCGAAGATATTCTCATCCTGTGCGGTGAAAACCTTCCGCTCGAAGATCTCTCGCAGGACCCCCTCAAAGAACTCCCACTGTTCCTCCTCGGCCAGGACCATCACCTGGTGATTGGAGCCGATGCCCTCGGGCAGGTGGCCGCAGGCCAGCAGGATCAGCGGCGCCAGCAAAAGCCATCTGAATCGCATGATATCCTCCGTCACAACATGGCCATCAGCCTATCGCAACCGGGCCTTGACCTGCCCCCAGGTGTTTGGCTTCAGGGGAGTTTCTAAAACAGGCTCAAAGTACACCGGTCCGCAGATCGCTGCCTTGTCATCGGCGCCGACAGAGATGTGAGAATTTCCTCCGCTCAACTGAAAATCGCGCAGCCACAAAGAACCGCGATGCTCACGAGTTCTCCTGCTGCTGTTTCTTCTGCTGTTTGGCCGCCTCGATATTCAGCTTGATCTGTTTCTCCATCGCCCCTTTGGGCTTCTGGCGAAGGGCCTGTTTCCAGGCGGATATCGCCTCATCATACATCTGCTTGCTGACGTAGACCACGCCCAGGTTGTTGAGGGCATTGACATCGCCGGGAGAGAGCTCCAGAACACGGTTCAGAGTCTCCAGGGCCATGTCTAAGGATCCCTGTTTCAGGTAGGCGTTGGCCAGCCCAAAGTGAGCCGGGGGACTTTCCGGGAGCAGC
>CBDUWG010000189.1:0-4358 GCA_965370845.1 uncultured bacterium | reverse complement strand
GTTGCATCAGGTGAACTCGTGCTGAAATGGTGCTTGCTCCACACCAGAGCCTTGCCCAGATTATCCTGGTAATACCCGAAAAGTCCCATCCACCAGTCTCTGTCCAGCTGGCCGGAAAGCGACTCCGGATAGCCCACATATCCCCAGCCGGAGCGGGTGTTGCCGGTGAAGGAGACGCCGGCCTGATTGGCATTGTAGATGACAAAGTGCTCGGCGATGCCGTCGCTGTAAGTCATGTCGTTGGCCCAGCAGCCCAGAGAGACCACATTGGAGGGCTGATTGTTGTTCGTCAAGAGGTCCACGTCCGAGTTGACGATTTCCCACCAATAATGATTGACGTAACCGGTGCACATCACGTTGCTGTTGGCGTGATCGGCGTGGTTGACCAGGTTCTGCCCGGCATTGAGGGCGTCGATGGTGGCCGTCTCGTGATTGCCCCCATGGCTGTCGTATACTTTTGTTACAGTGAAATCGCCGGGGATGTAGTTGTCGATGGTCTCCTTCAGATCCTCGCCAATGGTGGTGTAATCCAGATCCATGCCGATGAGCAGGACATCCTTGGGATAGTTGCTGGTAGGCGGGGTTCTTTCGTAATAGAGGATCTTGTCGATGGCCGTGGCAAATTGGGTGGAACTGGATCCGGAGAGGCGGCCAACCATCACCTCACAGGTCCAGTCATCGTCATAATCGGCATAGTACTGATCGCTGGGTGTGTTCTCGTCGTAGTAGTTCCTGTACTTGAAAGGCACGGTGCCATTCTCGCCGCCGATCAGGAAATAGGTGGTCCCCCAGGTGCTGTGGGCGTCGATGACGAAGTTGCGGATCCTCTCCTGGTTATCCGAGCCGCTGTAGTTGGCATAGATGTATGTTGTGGTCACCACCGTGTCCGGCAGGCCGCGCTTGTTGTGCCATTCTACCAGATCATCGAAGTAGGAAACGTAGGAAGTGGAAGTGATGATCACGTGGTCGAAGTCACCGGCCGGGAGATCCTTGGAAGGACTGCTCATCAGCGGATCCAGGAGCACATCCTGGGGATTGATCACCATGCCGCGCACTCTCTGCTCATACATCTCCCGCTGCTTATCGGTGAACTTGGCGTACGACTCGCCGGACACATACCCGGGACGGCTCTCCACGGTGATCTCCAGCTCCCGGTGCAGCACCAACTGTCCGCTGGCCGGCACATACTGCAGCGGATACACGGTCACCACGGCCATCTGCTGCCCGGCCAGATCCGTCTGTCCATCCAGCTGAGCCAGCATCTCCGGGTAGGCCAGGGTGGAGCTGTACACCTGCTCGTCCGGCTCCACAAAAGCAGGCGGAGGACTGCCGTCCATACGCGCCGGCGGCTGTCCGGGGAAGATATGGTAGCTGCCGGGAATCTGCTCGCTGTCCAGCGAGCGCACGTTGATCTTCACGGCCTCGGTCCCGGCGGGAATGGCCACGCGGATCTGCCTGGCGGGCAGAACCGGTTCCCCTGTCTGGTAAATACAACTCCCGTCGATCAGGTACACCCGGTCGAAGCCACCTACCTGATCGAAGAGAAACTGCTCCGGCTCAAAGGAGAGGGTCACGGTGGTCTCCTGGGCCGCGTAGGCACCCTGGGCTACCACAAAGACGAGCAGCATGGCCAGAACTAAGTACAAGGATCGCTTAACTTTCATGAAATCACTCCCATCAGGTTATCGTACCCGAGAACTTTCTCAAGTGTGAGTCGCAAGAGCTTCCCCTCAGCAGGTCTCCCTTTGACCCCGCGACTGTTTGGAAAATCAGAAACCGACTTCCTAAACAAGAATCTGTATTCTCACCTCCTCTTAAGAACCGGTGTTTAGCACACCTGATTTCCACATGACTACACGGATTTGAGCTTTTTACCCGGTATTTTCTAATAAAACTACATCACTTTATTTTACCATAAAACAGGACCTGTTGTCAAGCTTTTTTAAGCAAAACGTTTGCCAGAAAAGAAATTACGTACTTTTACGTAGAATTTTCCTTTTTTTACCCCCAGCGCAAAAAACTCGCCATGAGGCGACAAGCATACCCACAAGAAAACCACCGGCCTGATTCTTGCGCTTCTCCCCAGATCGCACCCATACCCCTTTATCGACCGGCCAATCTATGCCCGGACAGAAAACATCCCTACCTCCACCAAGCTCCAGGGAGAAAAAAAGCCGTTTTGTGCTCAACGAATCGAATGAGCAAACAAAACGACTTCACATGAAGAAAATAACATGAACACAAGGGCAGGACCGAATCAGGGAAGATTAACATACCCCCGCAGCTTCTTGCTGCGGCTGGGGTGTCTCAACTTCTTCAGGGCCTTGGCCTCAATCTGTCGAATCCGCTCCCGGGTGACGTTGAAGATAGCCCCCACCTCCTCCAGAGTTCTCGGGCACCCATCTCCGATGCCAAACCGAAGCCGAATGACCCGTTCCTCCCGCTGGCTGAGTGTCCCCAAGATCTCCTCTAACTGGGTCTGCAATAAAACGAAGGCGGCGGATTGGGCTGGAGAGGTGAACTTGTTGTCCTCGATAAAATCCCTCACCTGCGTATCCTCGTCGCTGGTGAGGGGTTTGTCAAGGGAAATCGGGCTCTGAGCCAGCTTCAAAACGCTCTTTACTTTATCCAGAGGAAGATCGATCACCTGGGAAATTTCCTCGGGAAAAGGTTCCCGGCCGAACTCCTGAACCAACTTGCCCCGCGCATTGATAACCTTGTTGATAGCCTCGATAATATGCACGGGCACTCGTATGGTACGGGCCTGTTCGGCGATGGCCCGGGTCATCGCCTGGCGGATCCACCATGTGGCATAGGTGCTGAATTTATATCCTTTCCGATAGTCAAATTTCTCCACGGCGCGGATGAGCCCGGCGTTACCCTCCTGAATCAGATCCAGGAATTCAAGCCCTCTGTTGGTGTACTTCTTGGCGACGCTGATCACCAGGCGCACGTTGGCCTCGATGATCTCCTGGCGAGCATGAGCACTGACTTTCTTCCACCTCTGCAGCTCCTTCAGGTTCTCCCTGAGATCCGCAACCGGGATCCGGGCATCTCGCTCCACACGCCGGATTTTCCGCTGGGCATTTCTTATTATTCTGGACAGCTCCAGGAGAACCTGGGCCTTATTCCCGCTTTCTTTCTCGACCTTCTTGCTCTCTTTTGGATTCTTGTCCATTCTCCGGGCATACATGTGGATCTGCTCGGCGGAGAGGTTGGTTTGCTCGGCGCAGGTCTTGATCTCCTGCTCCGCCGCATCGACCCGCCTGACCAGATTTCTCAGTATGCCCACCAGCCGCCCGATCTGCTTGGGACGGAGATTTAATCTTTCCAGATCCCGGCAGATCCTGACCTGTTTGGCCATAACCTTCTTGACCCAACCGTTGTCTCCCCGAACACCCCTGCGCCACTGAGAGACCAACAACCTGTCCAGCTCAACGCTCTCTTTTCTGACCCGATCCAGAACCCTTAAAATACGTTTCCTGGCCCGATTCAGATGAGACTGCGGCATCCACTCCCCTAGCTCGACTGGCAGAAAACCATCGATATCGGCCTTGTTTTGGGCAAGTCTCTGGCCCAGCTGAAGAATTTCGTCCACCGAGCTCATGAACTTAAAGAGGATCTCCCGGGCCTTTTTGTCTGCCTCTTTGATTCTCCGGGCAATCTTCACCTCCATTTCCCTGTCCAGCAGGGGAACGCGACCCAATTCCTTCATATAGATCCAGATCGGATCGTCGAAACGCGTGGATCGGGACCGACTGGCCCGTTTCTTACCCGACCGTTTCGCCTTTCTGTGCTCATCTTCCAAACCCAGCATCTTGATATTCAGCTCCCGAAGCCGATAGATGATCTCATCTGCCTTGTCAGTGAAGTCCGGGTCCTCCGAGATACTGCGGATTTGGGCCAGGGTGACGTGCCCCTGTTTCCTGGCAATTTTGCACAGCCGATTGATATGTACAGACCATTCGCTATCTTTCATTGGCACTATTTTATCTCCAAGAGATCTATCTTAAGGTGACGAAGAGCTTGATTGGAACCGTTGTTGTGCAACTTGGGTATAACGCCGGGTAAGCTGGTCAGCGAGGGACTGGTCACCCTTCTTTTTTGCTTCCTGTAGTTGTTCTTTGATCTTACGCATTTCTTTCAAAAGCCTTTTTGCCTCGAAGTAGCGCACATGGTCTTCTAAAAGCTGCTCGATCTGGCCCTCTTCCTCCGAAAAACAAAGCTTCGAAATAAGGGATTCCAATCCCATATCGGCTATGGAATTCATCAGTTTCGCCGGCTCAGCCGATCCTTTCTCGCCGGCTGCAAAAAGCTGTTGAGCGAGTTTGCTGTGATTCTCATCGTTAAAATCATCG
>CBDUWG010000188.1:0-4374 GCA_965370845.1 uncultured bacterium | reverse complement strand
ATCCAGAATCCAGTATCCAGAATCCGCCTTTCTAAACTCTAAACTCTCTAAACTCCAGAAAAAATTTTCCTTGACATTTCCCGCAAATCATATTATCTATACGGCTGACAGTGTCCTTTAAACTAGCACGGTGAGGCTAGAAAGGGCTAAAAGAAGGAAAACAAACGCCTTCTTGCTCTTTCGGCAAGAGGGTTTTTTTATGAGCGAGGTCAGATCTTGAGTCAGATTATGGATGCCAAAGATGTTCAACGGGCTGTGGCCAGGATCGCCCACGAGATCATCGAGCGCAACAAGGGAGCAAAAGATCTGGTCATCGTTGGCATCCGGGCCCGGGGAGATTATCTGGCCGCCAGGATCGCCGAGGTCATCGAGGGCATCGAGGAGCTGACCATACCGGTGGGGGTCATCGACATCACCCTGTATCGGGACGATCTTAAAGTGGTCTTGGAGCAGCCGGTGGTGCACAAGACTGATATACCCTTCGACATAGCCGGCAAGGTGATCATCCTGGTGGACGATGTGCTCAACACCGGCCGGACCATTCGGGCAGCCATCGACCAGCTGATCGATTTTGGCCGACCCAAGTCCGTTCAACTGGCCGTGTTAGTCGATCGCGGCCATCGCGAGTTGCCTATTCGGGCCGATTATGTAGGCAAGAATGTGCCCACCTCCCAGGGCCAGCAGGTGGAGGTGAGGGTGCGGGAGGTGGATGGCTCCGACGAGGTCGTTGTCGTGGAGGAGACTTTCCCGAGGTGATGGATTTATGATCTGGCAGAGCAAACATCTGTTGGGATTGGAGGGGGTCTCAGCAGAGGAGATCCAGCTGATCCTGGACACCGCCGGCTCCTTTAAGGAGATCCTGGAGCGGCCCATCAAAAAAGTACCGGCCCTGCGGGGAATAACGGTAGCCAACCTGTTTTTCGAACCGAGTACGCGCACTCGGTTTTCTTTTGAGCTGGCCGAGAAGAGGATGAGCGCCGATTCGGTGAGCTTTTCTACGGCGACCAGCAGCACCAAGAAAGGGGAGACGCTCAAGGACACCGTGAAGAACATCGAGGCCATGAAGGTGGATATGGTGGTGATCAGGCATTCGGCCGCCGGAGCCCCCCATTTTTTAGCCAGGTGCGTCGATGCAGCCGTGATAAATGCCGGGGATGGGGCTCATGAACACCCCACCCAGGCCCTGTTGGACATGATGACCCTGTGGGAGAAATACGGCAGCCTGGAGGGCTTGCGCGTGGCCATCGTGGGCGATATCGCCCACAGCCGTGTGGCCCGCTCGAACATCTGGGGCCTGAAAACCATGGGAGCGTCGGTGGTCGTCTGTGGTCCCAAGACCCTTCTGCCACTGGACGTGGAACAGCTGGGTGTGGATGTCTCTGTTAGCCTGGACGAGGCCCTGGAGGGAGCCGACGTGATCAATGTGCTGCGGCTGCAGTTGGAGAGGCAGACCCAGGGGCTGTTGCCATCCATGCGCGAGTACAACCGCGAGTACGGCATCACTCTCCAACGACTGGCCGGCGCCAAGGAGAGCCTGACCATCATGCATCCCGGACCCATCAATCGCGGAGTGGAGATTACCCCGGACGTGGCTGACGGGCCATACTCGGTCATCCTGGATCAGGTGCTTAACGGAGTGGCGGTGCGCATGGCGGTGCTCTTTCTGCTCAGCGGGGGCGAGCCTAAATTCACGTAATGGAGCGTCGGCAGGTCAGGCTGGATGGGAGATGGAATGAGTCGAAAGAAAAGTCTGTGGATCAAATCCGGGCGGGTGCTGGACCCGGCAAATGATCTGGATCAGATCGCCGATGTGCTCATTCGCGACGGGAAGATCGCCTCCATAGGACGGGTGAAGAAACCGCCCGTCGGGGCGGAGATCTACGATGCCCGGGACAAGCTGGTGGTTCCCGGATTGATCGACATGCACGTGCATCTGCGGGAGCCGGGCCGGGAGGATGAGGAGACTATTCTCACCGGGGCCCGGGCCGCGGCCGCCGGTGGATTTGTGGCCGTCGCCTGCATGCCCAACACCAACCCGCCTATCGACAGTCAGGAAACGGTGCGCTTTATCCGCCACAAGGCTGAGGAAACGCCGGTGCGGGTTTACCCCATCGGAGCAATCACCAGGGGGCGCCGGGGCGAGCAGCTTACCGAGGTGGCTGAGCTGGTGGCAGCCGGGATCGTGGCCATCTCCGATGATGGGGATACGGTGAAGAATTCGGCGATCTTTCGCCGCGCTCTGGAATACGCCAGCATGTTCGAGATCCCGGTCATCTCCCACTGCGAGGACCCGGATCTTCGGGGAACGGGGGTGATGAACGAGGGTTTTATCTCCACGGTGCTCGGCATGAAAGGCATACCGGCCATCGCCGAGCAGGTGGCCGTTGCCCGGGATATCGGGATTGCCGAGTTCACCGGGGCACGCCTGCACATCGCCCACGTGAGCACAGCCGGAACGGTGGAGTTGATCAGATTGGCCAAGAGCCGCGGCGTCCAGGTGACCGCCGAGGTCACAGCGCATCATTTCGCACTCACCGATGAGGCCGTGCGCAGCTTTGATTCCAACACCAAGATGAACCCGCCGTTGCGGGATGAGGTAGATCGACAGGCCCTTCGAGATGGATTGGCCGATGGAACCATCGATTGTGTGGCCAGCGACCACGCCCCTCACTCGCAGGAGGAGAAGGATGTGGAGTTCGATGCCGCCCCATTCGGCATCGTCGGTCTGGAAACCAGTCTGGGCCTGGTCTTGACGGAGTTGGTCGGGGGTGGTGTGCTCACTCTGCCCCAGGTTCTGGCCAAGATGAGCCTCAACCCGGCTCGTATTTTGGGCATCCCCGGTGGGATGATACGCCGGGGGAGCGTGGCCGACCTGACCATCATCGACCCCGATCTTCGCTGGACAGTGGATCGCCGGGCATTTCAGTCCAAATCCAGGAACACACCCTTCGATGGATGGGAGCTGACCGGATGTGCCGTGGCCACCATTGTCGGGGGGCAGATCGTCTACCGGAGGAAAGAGAATGAAACATGACACTTCCTGGTATCACGAGGCCAGGGTGAAAACGACCATGGTCGCTCTGAAGCGGAGGAACATGGCTGCCGTATTCGTGACCGATGGACCGGCTGCCGCCAAAAAGGCTCTGCAGATGATCACCCCGGGAGCCACTGTGGGCCTGGGGGGATCCCTGACGGTCAAGCAGATCGGGCTTCTGGACGCCCTGCACTCCGGGAAGTGCATCCTTTATGATCAGTACGCCAAGGGTATCTCTCCGGAGAAGAGCATGCAGTTGCGCCGCAAAGGTCTGCTGGCCGATTTCTTCGTCACCGGCACCAATGCCGTCACCATGGATGGTCGCCTGGTCAACCTGGACGGCTGCGGCAATCGCGTGGCCGCCCTCACCTTTGGTCCCCCAAAGGTGATCGTGGTGGTGGGCAGGAACAAGATCGTCGCTGATGTGGATGAGGCCCTGGGGCGAATTTGGAATTATGCCGCTCCGCTCAATGCCAAACGGCTGAACCGCAAGGTGCCCTGCACCGTCAGCGGCCAGTGCGAGGACTGCTTTTCCGCGGAGCGGATCTGCAACCACCTGGTGATCACCGAGCGTCAGATGGCCGAGGGCAGGTTGACGGTGATCATCGTTAATCAGGATCTCGGGTTTTAAGGGCTGCCAGCGCCCTTATCTCGATGATCGGGGGATCGTGAAGATGTCGGTCTCAACGCAGTCTTTTACCCTGCAAACGCGGGGTAACACCGATGTATTGGACATCACCGCTCAGGTGACTCAGACTCTCGGGCAAAGCGGCCTTCAGAATGGCATCGCCACGGTGTTCGTCTCCGGCTCCACCGGGGGCATCACCACGGTGGAGTTCGAGCCGGGGTTAAGACGCGACCTGCCGGAGATAATGGAAAAACTCATCCCTGCTGGTCGATATCACCATGACGAAACCTGGCACGATGGCAACGGCCATGCCCATCTGCGCTCCTCCATAGTGGGGACCTCGTTCACCGTGCCCTTCGTGGCCGGAAAACTGACCCTGGGCACCTGGCAGCAGATCGTGTTTCTGGATTTCGACAACCGGTCCCGGCAAAGGGAGATTCTGGTTCAGTTGGTGGGGGAGTGAAGTTCTGGATACTGGATTCTGGATACTGGATACTAGATAGTGATGTGCTCAACTCCGAATTTATGCAGGTTTGGCTCTGTGACTTCCTGGATTCAGTTTTTAACCAGCATCTAGAATCCAGCATCCAGAATCGGGTCTTTCTTTTCTTTCACCAGCATCCAGAATCCAGCATCCAGAATCATTCTTTATCATTAATGAGCCAGAATTCAAGATTCAGCCCCAATCTACACCTCATCACAAGGTAAAACC
>CBDUWG010000187.1:0-4429 GCA_965370845.1 uncultured bacterium | reverse complement strand
GCAGCGACCAGGACAGGTAGATGTCATCGTCGAACGGAGGGGTCTCTCCGGCTCTGCCGGCGGAGAGATCGATCTCACCGACCAGGCTGAATTCGATGTCATATGGATCGTTATGATCGCCCGTCGGTGAATCTACATCCACAGTAGCCTCCAGGACCCCTGTAGTACCATCGGCGATTAAAACTTTATCGCCGGCGAATTCGACGTTGACGTCTGATATCACGTATATGTCGCCATCGGGAGCCAGATCGATTCCCCGTACCCTGCCAGGAACCTCCATGGTGCCATCGCCAGCGAAGGTGGTGTCCTGGGTGTACCCAGTAGTCGGGGATCCCGTCCAGCGGGTGACGTTGCCGGCGTACCCGTAATCCGAGCGATTAGTCACCCAAATTACCGAGCCGTCTCCGTTGACGCACATACCCTCACACACGTAGGCGGCGGGCTCGAAGCTGGTCATCAGCGGGGCGGTGTGGGTGGCATCGTTCCAGTTGGCCAGCTTGTCGTACACCTCGATCTGATCGCCATTGCCCTCGCCGGCGGGGTTGTACATGTAATAGGCCACGTAAACATATCCGGAGTCGTCGATATCGCAGGCCGTCGGATAGCCTGTGCCAAGAGGGGTTACATCTTGACCCAGCTCCAAGCGATGGACGGTGGAGTTGCCGTCGTAGTCGAAGACCAGCACGCTCTGCATGAGATCCTGGTTAGTCAGGTAGGCGTTGAGATCCGAGTCGATGCCGATGCCCCAGCTCCAGATCAGATCGATGTGATCGCCGGGGTCGCCGGGGTTCTCCCAGTAGGTGACGATGACGTCGGGGCTGTCCGGAGCGCTGTGGTAGAATTCGAGAGAGTACGGAGAGTTCTTCACGCCCACGCAGAAGTCGTCGTTGCCGAAGACCCCGATGCCCCTGACTCGATTGCTGGATTCGGTGGTGTACTCATAGGAGTACTGGCCCGACTCAGGGGGATAGACGAAGATGTTCCGGGATAAGGTATCGTTAGAAGCGTTTTCGTCGCCGGCCAGATCGGTCCAGACGGTCATGTTCACCAGGCCAGTGGTGTCAGGTATCCATCCCAGAAGCACATCGTCATCCTGCTGGAACGGTAGGGTGTCGTCGTAGAAGTAGCTTCCTGTATCGCCGGTATCCGTCTCCCAGTACACGTAGAAATCGTCCTCGTCGTTGGCCCCAAAATTCTTAATGTTGGCCTGAACATTGTTTTGGCCAACGGTGCTGTAAGTGGGAGAGATGGTCTGGGTACCAACGTCGTGTGCTGCGAACTCGCCATGTTCCAGAACGTAAAGCACCCTGGTGGTGTCACTCCACTCATCTTGGCCGGCCACCACTTCGTGCTCTCCATCCAAATCCAGAGAATCTCCTGCGCCGACCATCAAGAAATTCGTAGAGGTTTCCTGGAAGATGGTGTAGAGGGTATAGTCGGAGGGGTTAGTGACATCGCTGCCGGTGAACTCAAAATCATAGACGTTGGTGCCTGAAACACAGTACAGATCCCCTCCGTCAGAGCCGGGTCCATGGTCCTGATCGCCCACCACCCCTCCATACAAAGCGGAACCTGCGCTATATAGAAGATGCTTCGTCGCGGTGCTCACATCGCCGGTGTTGGTGAAGACCCACAAGTTGCCGCTTCTGGCCGTCATGTAAACCTCAGAATAGGCATCGCCGTCGAAGTTGGCGATCTTGGTGCCCTCCCAGGAGTAATGGTCCCCGGAACTCTCTACCTGAATGTAACCGTAATGGATTATGGAATCGCCGACACTGTCATATTCGTAGGTGTGCAATCGCACATCCCACCATCTGGTGATGTAGAACTCCATGGCACCGTCCCCATCGGCATCGCCTATACAGGCGGCGTAGGGACTGCCCGCGCCTATACTGTCGCAATACTCCTGGTTCCAGGTGACCGCTGTGCCGAAATTACCAGTCACATCGAGCACATAGCCATAATTGGCGACATTTTCGCCCACCACTAACTCAAGATTTGCGTCATCGTCTATATTGCCCACAGCCATGGCCGTGGCCCACTGAGCTCCGGTTTTGTTTAAGTCGTAGGTGGAGGCAGGCTGGGTACCGTAATTATCGCTGCCGGGGACGCCATCCCAATTAAAGACCCGGATACAGCCGTAGTCCGTCTTGGCATAAATCTGGCAGCGGACGCCACAGATGATTTCCAGATCGCCATCGCCATCCAGGTCTCCCAGCTCGACGCGAGTAACTCTGGTGTGTTGGGTGTCTGCCGCGGCGGCATAATTTTGAGTGAAATCGTGGAACCACACCTGGCTAAATGTGTTGTCGGCTGTGTTTTCAAAGACTATAACGCGGGATACGTACGAATATGGTGGTGATGATAACGTATGCAACTTACAAGTCACGACGATCTCGGGCTTGCCGTCCTGATCCAGATCGTTGGATGGGCTGGTGACCGCTATGTCCGAGATGGCATTTTTAGCACTGTCGGCGACGCCGTCATTGTTCCAGACCAGGTCGAAGGCATTGGAGCCGTCCACTTTGCCCAGGGTGATCTGCGGGCGGGCGGGTTTGCCGGTGGGAGTGGGTGTCACGTCCCCGTGCCACAGGGGCGACACGTGGGGCATCTCGATGGCCCCGATGATGCAGCGCAGCTTGACCACCTCGGCCTCGCTGAGCTCTCTGTCGAAGCCCAGCTTTTTAGCGGCGTGGATGACGTCCTGTTCGTGGAAATCGTCCAGCTGGGTAAAAGTATAGTTCTCAAAGAGAGCTCTGCTGATGGTATAGACATATTCGTTGTCAATTTGGCTGGCGCCGGCGGTGACGGCCAGGATGGCCATCAGGGCCACCAGGCTGACCAAGGTCTTTCTGATCATTTCTGTCCTCCCTTGTGAAGAAGTCCCCAACGGTTGCCGGATGTGCCTGCGGTATTTGCTAACGATCCATCCAGCATTCATTTAAAAAAAGCAGAAATCACCTCCTTCTTAAAGAAAAGGTCTTTTTTCCACCAAGAAAGAGATAACAGATGTAACTACCCATCTACCACTCTATCACAAATTCAAAAATTTGTCAAGTGTTTTTTTTTGCCATGCGTTTTTTCTCCCAGGTCAAGGTCAAAAGCCCATAGAAAAGAGATCGCCAATCCGCCTGTCCTTGCTACTTGGTCGCCTGCAGGTCCCGGCTAAAAGCTCCGCTCCTTTGTGAATCGGCGGACTTATATCCGGCTGCGTCCACGGCTCGGACGGTGTAGTAAATAGGCAGCGGGTTTCCCATCGCTTCCACGTCCAGATAAGAGGTGTCGGCCACGGCGGCGATGGAATCACCGGGCGATTCTGAAAGAGAAGCGCTCCGGTAGATCACGTAATGAGAGATCGTCTCCGGAAGGCCGCAGGTGTCCGTGGTGACTGGTGACCAGGCCAGTTGAATGTCGGAGATGGAAAGAGTGGCGGTGAAATTCTGCGCGGCCATCGGTGGGGTCTGGTCGATGTCCGGCGCGATGCCGAAGAAATCCAGCACCCGGCTCATCAGGCTGTCCCGGGAGGCCTGAGGATAGACCGTCTCCAGAGGAAAGCCCAGGTTGACCAGCCTGCTGGAATCGCTGCCGCCGGGGAAAACACCCTCATACTGGATCCCGGCTTTGTATGCTGTTCCGTCGTAGGTGAGGTTGATGGTGCTGCCCGCGGAGGTGTTCAGGCAATCCGGATAGCGGACGTCGTAGGTCCCGTGCGTGCCGTTGTCGAAGGTGATGCCCGACAGGCCGGCGAAGATGGTCCCGCTCACTCCGCTGACGGCATATACCCCGGCGTCGTCCTTGGCATAGTCGGCCTTGAGATAATCGTTGTAGAAGGCCTTGTCGATGGTATGACCCCTGTAGTCCAGATCCCAGCCGGTCTCCGCCCCGGAGACGAACAGGTTGCCCCCGGCCGTCAGGAAAGAGCTCACCGAGTCCTGCTCGGTGTAGTCGAAGGACTCATCGTGAGTGGACTCCTCGCCCAGGATCCAGTTGACCATCTGGTAATCGGTCAACAGCACCTGGCCTCTCTCCACGGCCTCGTTGGCGGATGAGTTGAAGGCTACCCCGGCGTGGTCCAGTGCCGTGGCATGCTGGATGATGAAATCACGTGTATTTTCCGTTTTCTGCCGGTCGTAGCCGTTGACCAAAAGCACCGGCACGGATATCCCCGAGGTCCGCGCGGCCAGCACCTCGCCTGTGGGGCTCTCACCCTTGGAGGTCAGGGAGGAGACCTTGAAGTAGTAAACTGTTCTAAGGTTCAGGTCCGAGATGACGGCGGTCGTGTCGCCCACATCGATGTAATCATCGAAATTGACCCCGTTGGAGCTGCGATAGACCCGATATCCGGTAGCGTCCAGAGAGGCGCCCCAGGAAACTCGCAGGCTCCCGTCCCCCTGGTTCTCCACGCGCAGCCGGTTGGGCACGGTGCCGA
>CBDUWG010000186.1:0-4456 GCA_965370845.1 uncultured bacterium | reverse complement strand
AAGATAAAAGAAGCCAGGATGCCCCAGGAGGCACTGGAGGCGGCCAACAAGGAAAAGGGGCCGTTGTACACCTACGGGCCACTGATCCACAATCCCCAGGCCATCGAGATGCTGGCCTCCAAGGGGGTACGGGTTATTGAACCCCAGGAGGAATTGCCGCCCCAGGATGAGGGGGCCTACATCATCATCCGCTCCCATGGAGTGGCTCCCCGGGAGCGGCACAGGATCAAAGCCTCCGGGGCCCGGGTGGGCGATGCCACCTGCCCGCGGGTATCCCGGGTGCAGGCTATCATCAAAAAACACGTTCGGGAGGGGTACACAACCATCATCATCGGCGACCGGGGACACTCGGAGGTGTCCGGCCTATTGGGATACGCCGGAGCCGGGGGCCTGGTGGTGGAAAAACTCGATGATGTGGCCGGATTGCCGGAGCTGGAAAAGGTCTGCGTGGTGGCTCAGACCACCCAGGATCAGAACGCCTTCCGGGAGATCGTCCGGGCCATCAAGAACAAATTCCCCGGGGCGTTGATCTTCCACACCATCTGTGACTCCACCAGCCAGCGCCAGGCGGAGGCTCAGCAACTGGCCGGGGAAGTGAACGCCATGATCGTGGTGGGCGGCCGCAACAGCGCCAACACCCGCCGGCTGGCCAAAATCTGTCGCCGGACGGGCACGCCCACCTATTATGTGGAGACAGCCGATGAGCTGGATCTGCCGGCCTTGACCGCTTACGCCACCGTGGGGGTCACCGCCGGGGCCTCGACACCTAATTGGCTCATCCAGGAGGTAGTGGACCGGTTGGAGGGACTGTGGGGGGGGGAACGGAGGAAGTGGCTGCGGTTTCTATGGGATCAGATCACCTATCTGGTGAAGAGCAACATCTACGTGGGCCTGGGGGCGGCCAGCCTCAGCTATGCCACCTGCCGGCTTCAGGGCATCGTGCCCGGACTGCGCTTCGTCATGGTGGCCGGTTTCTACGTCTTCGCCATGCACATTCTCAACCATTTTACAGATTGGACGGCGGTCAAGTTCAGCGAGCCGGCCCGGCTGGAGTTCTACAACCGGCACAAAAAGCTGCTTATCTTATTAGGAGGTCTCTCCGCCCTGGGAGCTCTGACCTCCGCCCTGACCCTGGGAACCTGGCCCTTTATGCTGATCCTGGCCATGTCCTTTCTGGGAGTGGTCTACCGCATCAGGATCCTGCCCCAGAGCTGGCCCGGACCCCTGGGATATCACAGCCTCAAAGATATTCCCGCATCCAAAGACCTGGCTCTGGCCTTCGCCTGGACCATCGTGGCCGTCATCACACCCCTGCTGGCCAGCGAGGCCCCCTTCACCGCAGCTACCGGCGTGGCCCTGTTCTTCACCTTCACCATGGCCTTCATCCGCTCGGTCCTGTTCAGCATCAAGGAGATCCAGGGAGATCAGATCGTGGGCCGGGAGACTCTCCCCATCCTGACCGGCATCAAGACCACCAAGACCATCCTGGTGGCCCTGACCGCCCTTTTGGCCGTGGTGCTGATCATCTCCGGGCCATTGGGCTGGACCAGCGACTTGAGCTCCTATCTGCTGGCAGGCGTGCTGTACACCGCCCTGTACCTGTATATCTACCACCGGCGGATCATCTCCCAGGGGACCACGGTCGAGCTGGTGGTGGATGGCGCCTTCTTTCTCTGCGGCGCCCTGGCCTATCTGTGGTACCTGACCGGCAACTCGACGCCCCTCTAGTCAATCTCCCGCCTCTTGTCCGCAGAAGACCCCAGAATATCGGCGAAGCGTTCCTCGATAACCTCCAGGATACGCCGGTGCAGCCGCTCGCTGCCGGCTATGATGCAGCTGGGCAACTGATCTTCGCCGTGCTCCATCAGGAGCAGATCATCCAGAGACCGGCCGTGGGCATCGCTCACGCAGCAGCCGGCTTCCTGAGCCAAAAGACAGGCGGCAGCGATATCATAAGGAAACAGACAGACGATGCGGCCCCTGCCGGCTCGCAGAAAATTCTCCCTGGCCCCGGGCAGATCTCGCAGCAGACGGGCACCGATATCCACGTAGGCGTCCAACTGGCCGGTAAGCACCCGGCTGATGGAGAAGGTGCTGCTGCTCAGCAGAAACATGCCCGCCTCCAGACCGCTGGCCTCCATCAGAGGCTCCAGGATGGCCATGGTCTGTACCGGGGGACGGCCCACCAGTTCAAAACTCCAGAACATCCTTCGCAGATCATCTGTGCGGGAAGGCCGGGGCTGGCGTGTGCCCTGAGGGGATGAAATAATCACTCCCTTACCCCGCTCTCCCACAAAGACCTGCTGGCCTGTGATCTCCATCAGGCAGGCCAGGAAGACATCTTTCAACCGGGGCTGATGCCCGTATCGGGCCAGGGCCACGGAGATGCAGGCGCTCTCCAGGCCGGCCAGGACCGGCCTGGTACCATCGATGGGATCCACCACCAGAAGGATCTGCGGCTCTCCCTGCCCGTAGCGAACCAGGCCGCGGTCCTCGGTGAACAGGGCCACAGGAACGTCCCGGGACTTCAGGAAACCTGCCAGAGCGTCCTCGGCCAGTATATCCAGCCGGAAGCTGGTATCACCGCTGTGAGCCACCTGTACCGGCTTACGCCAGCGGCTGTCCTGCAGGGCCGGGACGATGGCCTCCCTGATAACGCCCGCTGCGCCGACGACAAGATCCCGGTAAAAGCTTCGCTTATTGTTCAGTTGCCGTGAGCTCCTTCGATGGGCCATGAATTATCTGGGTATTCACAAGAATTTGTGAGTTGCTTGACTCTTGATGCTGCATTCTGGATCCTGGATGCTTGATCCTCGTCCCCCGACCCCAATCCTGGATACTGGATACTGGATTCTAGATGCTAGATGAAAAACAGGATGCTAGATTCTAGTAGATACTGGTAAGTGAAATGCTCGATTCTGAGTATATGCCGGGTTAATTCTGCATTTTCCGAGGTTAAGTTCTTAACAAGCACCCAGAATCCAGGATCGGTCTTTCTTTTCTCGAGTCTCCAGTCCCGGTCTTTAACCAGTATCCAGAATCCAGTATCCAGAATCCGGTTTTTCCAAACTCGCTAAACTTGCCTCAACCCACATCGGGCAGATGCTTCAAGGCCTCCTCCACCTTCTCCTGCGGATACGCGTAGTCCTTCAGTTTCCCGGCGAAGTAGCATTCGTATGAGGCCAGATCAAAGTGGCCGTGTCCGCTGAAGTTAAAGACGATAACTTTCTCTTCCCCGGTCTGCGTACACTTATTGGCCTCGTCGATGACCGCCTTGATGGCGTGATTCGTCTCCGGAGCCGGCAGGATGCCCTCGGCGCGGGCAAAGGTCACCCCGGCCTCGAAACAGGTGATCTGATGATAGGCCACCGCCTCGATGATCTTCTGGTCGTAGAGCAGGCTGACCAGGGGGGCCATACCATGATAGCGCAGACCTCCGGCATGAATTCCCGGGGGGATGAAGGTGTGGCCCAGGGTGAACATCTTCAGTATAGGCGCCGTTTCTGCTGTATCACCGAAATCATAGCGATATGGGCCCTTGGTCACGGTGGGGCAGGCCTCGGGCTCCACGGCAACCACCCGCATGTCCTGGCCCTTCAGTTTGTCGGCGATGAAGGGAAAAGCGAAGCCGGCGAAGTTGCTGCCGCCGCCAATACAGCCAATCAAGATATCTGCTGTTTCGCCAACAATCTCAAGTTGTTTCTTGGCTTCCTGGCCGACGATGGACTGGTGCAGGAGAACATGGTTGAGCACGCTGCCCAGGGAGTATTTGGTGTCCTCGTGGGTGGCGGCATCCTCGGCCGCCTCGCTGATAGCGATACCCAGACTTCCCGGAGAGTTGGGATCTTGTTCCAGGATCTTGCGGCCGGCATTGGTCCTATCCGTCGGGCTGCCGAAGGACTCAGCACCCCACACCTGCATCATGAATTTGCGGTATGGTTTCTGATCATAGCTCACCCGGACCATGTAGACCGAGCATTTGAGGCCGAACAGGTTCGTGGCAAAGGAGAGGGCACTGCCCCACTGTCCGGCACCGGTCTCCGTGGCCAGCCGGACCACGCCTTCCTTCTTGTTGTAGTAGGCCTGGGCCACGGCGGTGTTGGGCTTGTGGCTCCCCGGCGGACTCACGCTCTCGTTTTTGTAGTAGATGCGGGCGGGGGTTTTCAGAACCTTCTCCAGCCGCCGGGCCCGCACCAGGGGCGTCGGCCGCCACAACCTGTAGATCTCCAGCACCTCTGCGGGAATCTCCACCCACCGCTCGGTGCTCACCTCCTGCTTGATCAGCTCCATGGGAAACAGGGGAGCCAGATCCTCCGGTCCCAGGGGCTGGCCTGTGGCCGGATGCAGCGGCGGTGCCAAAGGTTTGGGCAGATCCGCCTGGATATTATACCAGCGTTGGGGCATATCTTTCTCGTCCAGAAAAATCTTGGTTGTCTCCACGCAATCCTCCTTTCGG
>CBDUWG010000185.1:0-4472 GCA_965370845.1 uncultured bacterium | reverse complement strand
TGCCGCAGTTGGGGCAAACGCAGTTGCCTCCAAGCCCCAGGCCAAACCCTCCCATCCTGCCTCCACCACCACCCTGACCCACTCCTCTGCCGGTTGCTGGACCCTTTCCCGCAGGGCCCGTTCCATCACCTCTTGGCATTTGACTCACCTCCTGTCTTTTCACAATCCTTCAGCGCCTGCTGCAATGTGTCCACGGCCAGCTTGGCGCAGTGCATGTGCGATTCCGGCAGTCCACCCAGAACCTTGAGCAGCTCCTCCTGGCCGATAGCGACCGCCTCTGTCAGGGTTTGCCCGGAAACCATCTGGGTGAGTATGCTGCCGCAGGCCACCGTCGGCCCGCAACCATCCGTTAAAAATCCGATCTCCGCGATCTTATCCCTGTCCAGCTTCAGACCGACATACATGGTGTCGCCGCATGGACCGGTGATGCTGGCCTTTCCGGCTGGATCCGGGATCTCCTTCAGGTTTTGAGGATGGAGATAATTATCGATCACCTGGGGGGAAAAGATCTTACGATCCTCCTCCAGAATGAGTTCCTGCAACTCTTTGGTCCACTGATGGAAAGGTTTGTTCATTCGTCTGGCTCCACTACAATCTGTACGTCCCGTTACCTTTGATCGGCTGTTGAGTCCCCTCTATGTCCGATCTCCACCAACCCTTGCCTCTTTAACGATATGACTGCCTTCCTGACAATCCAGATCCCGGGCCAACACCGGGCACTTGACTTTCAGCAGGTGGAAGATATGTTTTTTCACCTGGCTGAGGGTCTCGTAATTGCCCTGTCCTTTGGAGATAACCACATCGACGGTTTGAAATTTCTGGCGGAACTCCTCCGAGCAATCCTCCAGAATGGTACCTGGCGCGTTGGAGCCGTTATCGATGACCGGGACCAACTCGGCTATCCCCGTGCCGTTCAGGTCTTCCATGGTGATATCGTTGATGATCGGTCCTCCCCTGACCACGAAGGTCACCTTTTCGGCGGGCAGATATTCCAGGAGAATCCGGTCGAAGAATATCTCCCCGGTGTTGTCGCCCAGGTAAAGGATCTCCTGCGCCTCCTCCATAGCCCGCCAGAATTCCACGCTATGGTCGATGGCCAGCTCCTGGGACAGGGCCATCTCGGCAATCTCATTCACCGACAAATCCAGACAGGCGCCGGGGGGGCCGAAGTCGATAACATTACCGGCGATAGCCAGCCGTAGAGCGAAATCTCGTGGTTCTTGAGCGCTGGCCATTCTCTGCCCAAGCTGTGAACAGAGCTCGGCGCTCAGCTGATTATAGCGCTCCTTTTCCGCCCGGTAGGGATCGGGGTCACCGCTCTCTTCCCTGACGATCCTATGGATTACTTGCCCCATATGAGGTGGGGTGAGGTCGAAGGAAAAATCAGCGGCCTCCCGCAGCACTCTCTGCATGATCCGGGCCAGCACCGATTCATCTTGGCTGGCCATTCGGCCTGCCTCCAAAGCCTGTCTCAAAAAACAGGGAACACAATCCAGAAATGTCTTCATCAATTCAGCTCCAGTGACCGGGAACGTCGGCGTCCTGGGCGTATCCCAGCTCACCTTTCTTGAACTTCTCCACCATCTGGCCCACGGTGCCCTGGGCATCCGTGACGATCTTCACTCCCGCCGCCTTGAGGGTTCGATAAGCGTTGGGCCCGCAGTGTCCGGTGATGAGCACCTCTATTTCCTGGTTGACCACCGTCTCGGCGGCCTGAATGCCTGCTCCCTGAGCGGCATTGAGATTCTGCTGGTTGTCCACTACCTTGATCTCATCGGTCTCTGTATCAAGAACGAGAAAGAGCTTTGCCCGGCCGAACCGCTGATCCACTTGGGCATCCAACGTTTCGCCTGTAGATGTGATGGCAATTTTCATATAAATTCCTTTCTCAAGGGGGTGGAAGTGTATCCACCCCCTATTCGCATTTCATCAGCCCTTCTTACCCTGGGCCTCCAGATCACCGATACGCTGCCGGATGGCCTGGAGCTCCTGTTCCACGGCTTCTGCCTGCGCCTTCAAGGAGTCCATCTCCTGCTCTGGTGTCCACTGGGCGGGAGACGGCACCACCCCGTACGGAGGCGGATACCCCCCGTACATGGCCGGCCAACCCCTACCACGGCCACCACCCCAGGCTCGCCCGCGGCCACCACCCCAGGGCAGACCGCCGCGACCAACACCACGGGGAACACCCCCTTGGCCAGCCGCCGGGCCCACACCTGGAGGGCAAAATCCGAAACCTCCGCCGGTTCTCGATCCCATACCTCCAGGACCAGTTCCATCAAATCCTGGCATTTCTGACACCTCCTCTCCGAGAAATCCAAATGGTAACCTATTCCGGAAATCGACCAGTACGTCCAGAAAAACCTCTTCCTCTTCCACGACAGCGCCAGCGCCGCCTGCTGCCACCGGGTCCGATGACCAGCCCCGATTGAAGCTGGCCGCGCAAGAAAAGCCGCAGAGCGTCGTCGATATCGCCGGTCACCCAGGGATAGACCCGCAGGCCCCTGTCGGTCAGCATCCTCATGGTAAAACGGCTGATGCCGCCGCAGATGATCACATCGACACTCTGCTGACAGAGCCAGTTGACCCGGTCCAGGGAGTTGCGCCCCTCCATGGAGACGATCTCCCTGCCGGCGACCTCTCCCCCGGCGGCCGTGACCAGCAACATCGCCGGCGCACAGTCGAAACGGGGAGAGACTCGCGATCTGAAAAGAGGAAACACGATCGTCATGGCCGACCTCCTGCCCATCATAAGGCAAGGAGCGTGCCAAAGACCAGAATTTGTCTACTATCGACAATACTGCCTGTTGCACAGCAAGTTACAACTACTTCCCCGAACGATCAGCAGCGAATTCCGCTTACCCTTTAATGCATTTATGCAAGCTCAGCATAGATTGTATTGCGTAATTGCATTAATCACTGCTATTCGGCTCAGATCTCCTCGATGCCCAGGCGTTTCATCTTGCGCCACAGTGTGCTGGGGTGGATACCCAGCGCCTGGGCCGTTCTGCCGCGATGACCATTATTCCTGCGCAGGGTCTCCCGGATGGCCCTGGATTCCGACTCCCTGAGCGGGTCACCGGCGACCTCCTGCCCACCGGCAAGCTCCAATTGGCCGGTGATCTCCTCGGGCAGGTGCTCCAGCTCGATCTGCTTTCCCCGGCAGAGAACGAAGGCATGCTCGATGATGTTCTCTAACTCGCGCACGTTCCCCGGGAAATCGTGGCGCATCAGCAGTTTTAAGACCTCAGCGGAGACACCGGAGATGTGCTTACTCCTCTTCAGGTTGAAGCTGCCGATGAAGTGCTCTATCAGCAGGGGGATGTCTTCCCTCCGCCGGCTCAGGGACGGCAGCTCGATCCTGACCACGTTCAGCCGGTAGTATAGATCCTGACGAAATTCGCCGGTCTTTACCAGCTCGGTCAGGTTTTTATTTGTGGCGGCGATGATCCGGACATCGGCTTTAAGCGGGGTAATAGCCCCCAGGGGCTCGTACTCCCTCTCCTGAAGCACCCGCAGCAATTTCACCTGCATGGCCGGGGAGATATCACCGACCTCATCCAGGAAAAGGGTCCCTCCCTCGGCAATGGCGAACCGGCCGGGTTTGTCCCGTTTGGCGTCGGTAAAAGCTCCCTTCAGGTAGCCGAAAAGCTCCGACTCCAGAAGAGTATCCGGCAGCGCCCCGCAGCTGACCACCACGTAGGGCTTCTCCTTTCGGAAGCTCAGGTCGTGGATGGCTCTGGCGAAAAGCTCCTTGCCCGAACCGCTGGGCCCCTGGATCAGGACGTTGCTGTCGCTTTCGGCCACGTCCGGGAGGATGGCGAAGATATCCTGGATCTTGTGGTTCTTGCTGATTATGTCCATGAAGGTGTATCGCTTGGTGATCTCCTTCTTCAGTTCCTCGATGGCCGAGAGGTCGCGGAAGGTCTCCACCCCACCTACCAGCTTGCTCTTCTGGTCGCGCAGCACAGCAGTGCTGATGCTGATAGGCACCCTCTGGCCCTGGCTGTTGAGCACGTCGATGGGCAGGTCGATGACCTGCTGGCCTGAATCCATGGTCCTCTTCAGGGCACAGGCCGTCTGGCAGATGTTGGCCTGGAAAACATCGTAGCAGTGCTGGCCGATGGCCTCTTCAGGAGGAACCCCTGTGATTCGCTGGGCCGCCTTGTTGAATGAGGTGATCCGCCAGTCGGTGTCCACGGTGAACACGCCATCGGCGACGCTGTCCAAGATGATGGACAGAAAGTGATCTTGGCTGTTCTTTTTCATGAATTGTTCCCGGGCATTAGCGAGAAACCTAAGCCAACTCTGTGAATATATATTGCATTATTGCAATATAGCATTCCTCAGAAGCTAAGTCAAGGATTTGTTTTTGCAGGCGCTTCAGCGACACCTGGCGGTGACGGCATTGCAAATTGTAAAATGCACTTTGCAATTTGAAATGAGGTTTTTTAAGGGGAAGGGTGGGGTAC
>CBDUWG010000184.1:0-4484 GCA_965370845.1 uncultured bacterium | reverse complement strand
AAGCGGCTGGCCGCTGCCGGATCCAGCCGGGGGAAATAGGCCCTTGTAGGAAGCAAAGAGCCAGGTTCAGATGAGCGGAAACCTTCTCATAGCGGCCATCTATTTGGCCGGAGGCGTAGCCCTTTTCCTTTTGGGACTGGTCATTCTCCGGGAAAACCCGGGAGAGCGGATTAACCGGGTGACCGGCACCATGATGTTCTTAGGGGGTCTGGGGCCGATCCTGGGCGCCTTCGGCACCCTTATTTATTACCTGAACCCAACCAGCCATGTGCTGCAAACCAGTTTCTACTACAACTTTTTCTATCTCTGGGAGTTCTTCTTTCCCCAGCTTGTTCTCTTCTCCCTGATCTTCCCCCGGGAACACAAGCTGATCCGCCGTTTTCCCCGAATATGGATCTGGATCTATCTGCCTCACCTTTTCCATATGCTGGTCGTCTTGTTCTTTTCCAATCCCGCTAAAATCGTCTCTTCACTGGATCCACGTCGTCTTGGCGACAACCTGGGCCCTTTTGCGGACGCGATCACCCTGCTTCTAAAAGCCGTTACTCTGTTCATAACTGGGATTTATCACGCTCACACGAAGCTTTTCTCCTCCATCAACCTCTTATATGTCATCACCGCCATCCTGCTTATGAGCCGCGGCTATCGGGCGCTGCGGGATCCTCTCCAGAAAAGGCAGGCGCGCCTGGTTCTCTGGGGAGTGCGTTCCAGCGTGGGGCTTTACACCGTGGCCATTTTGCTGCCCATCCTCACATCCCTGCGCATGCCCATCCAGCTCCGCTCCACCCTGGTGATCATCGCCCTGTTGACCGGGGCAGGCTCCATCGCCTGGGCAATGGTGCGCCACCAGTTTCTGGGCCTGCGCGCCATCGTCCGCCAGAGCATCGTCTATTCGGCAACCACCGGCGTGCTGCTGGGAGCATACCTCATCGTCATCCGGCAGATGGACCGTCTGGTGGCCAGGGCTTTGGGGATGCAGATCCCCTATTTGGACATCGCTTTTGTGGTCATCGCCGTGATCTTTTTTCAGCCGCTGCTTTCCCGGATCGAGGAACTCTCGGAGGGCATTTTTCGACGAGACCGCTCGGATTATCGAAATATCCTCCAGCGCCTGACCCGGGACATCATCTCCATCTTCGAGGTCAGACAGCTGCAGAAGAAGATAGCCACAACTCTGCGAGCCGCCTCGCTCACCGACAGAGCGGCGCTGCTGCTTCCGTACAGCACGGGCAGCCACTTCGCCACCTGCGCTTCGGCGCAGAACGCCCCGGGAGAGGTCCGGCTTGACAAAAACGGCTCGGCCATTAAATTGATGGCCAATGCCCGGGGACCTGTCGCCCTGGCTGAGATCAAAAAACTTCTGGACAGCGAGGACCGGGAAAAACTGGATCAACTGGAAGCCCACCTGCTGATCCCCATCGCGCAGCGCCAAGAGCTTCTGGGCCTTCTCTGTCTGGGCAACAAGATGGGAGCCAGACGCTATAATTTCGAGGACATATCAATGCTCTCGGTGCTGGCCAACCAGCTAGCCATAGCCCTGGTGAACTCCCAATTATACCAGGAGGCCGTGGAAAAGCGGCATATCGAGGAGGAGCTGGCCCGGGCACGGGAGATCCAGGAATCCCTTCTCCCCAAGGTCTGCCCCACCGGTCCCGGCTTCCTGATCTCGGCCCTGAGCAAACCCAGCCGCCAAGTCGGCGGCGACTACCACGACTTCGTTACCGTCCAGGACGGTGTGCTGGGAATCGCCATCGGGGACGTCTGCGGCAAGGGAATGCCCGCCGCATTGCTGATGGCTGTGCTGCAGGCCACTTTCTGCGCTCAGGTCGAAAACCACCTCTCTGTAAAGGAAATTGTATCCCGAGTCAATGCCCACATTGCCCGGGTCACCGACATAGATAAGTTCGTGACCTTCTTTTACGGGGAGCTGGATCTTAATAGCGGAAATTTCACCTACAGCAACGCGGGACACAATTTCCCTATTTTACTCCGCGCAGATGGGCAGATCCAGAAACTGACCACCGGCGGACTCATCCTGGGCTTTATGGACGACGCTCCCTACGAGGAGCAAACCGTGCCCATGGGGCCGGGAGACAGCCTGTTCTTCTACACCGACGGCATCAGCGAGGCGCAGAACGAGGCCGAGGAGGAGTTCGGCGAACAGCGGCTGATCCGGTTTCTCCTGAACAGTCGTAGTTTAACGCCCCAGAAGCTTCTGGATGAGCTCTTCGAGCAGGTGAATGCCTTCACCGGAACCATGGTACAGCAGCAGGATGACAGCACCATGGTCGCTCTACAGCTTGTGCCCCATTCCTGAGGCCCAGGAGAGGACAAATGGACAGGAAGAAGATCAAAATACCGATCCCCAAAACGCGCAGAACCTGGAAGATCAATCCTATCACCCGAATAAAGTCCAGCGATAAGACCTACGATCGCCGGCGGCAGAAGGTTGAGGACCGGGAAACTTTGCAGCAGCCCCTAGAAGACACGCCGCCTGGCGGTCGAAAGAGGGAGGCTGGTTTCCGCTTCTGTCCGAAATGCGGCGCCTCCCTGGCGCTCAAGAAGATGAACGACCGGAAGCGCCTGGTCTGTTCCGGCTGCGGCTTCATCTTTTACCAAAACCCGGTCCCGGCCGTGGCCGCCATCATTCCCAACGGCGAAAAGATCGTGCTGGTCCGGCGAGCCGAGGAGCCCCTGCGGGGCCACTGGTGTCTGCCCTCCGGCTTCATGGAGCTAAACGAGTCGCCTGCCGAGTGCGCCGTCAGAGAGGTCAAAGAGGAGACGGGACTGGACATCCGGGTAAAAAAACTCTTCGCAGCGAACATCGCTCGAGATGATCCCCGGACACAGGTGGTGCTGATCATCTACCTGACGGAGATGGTGGGCGGAGAGCTTCAGGCCGGCGACGATGCCAGCGAGGCCGGGCTGTTCGGCCCCGGCGATCTGCCCGGGAACATCGCCTTCACCACCCACCGGCGGGCCATCGCCGAATATTTCGGAGGAGGAAATGAGCAGAATCCTGGCTCTTGACCCCGGAGCGAAAAGGATCGGGGTGGCCGTCAGCGACCCCCTGGGAATCGTGGCCCAGAGCCTGAAGGTCGTGCAGAAAAGCCGCAGCCACGAGTGGGCCGCGGAGGTGGAAAACCTGGTGGCGGAGTATCAGGTGGCGGAGGTGGTGGTTGGCCTGCCCCGGAACATGGATGGCAGCGAGGGGCCCGCGGCCGCCGGGGCCAGACGCATGGTGGAAACTCTCCAATCCAGACTGAAGGTGCCCGTGGTGGTGTGGGACGAGCGACTGAGCACCGTGGCCGCGCAGCGCATGTTCCGGGAGACCGGCGTGAAGATGCGCCGGGCGAAGAAGCACCTGGATGGTGTGGCCGCCGCCTTGATTCTGCAGGGGTATCTGGATTACCGGGCTAAAAAGTAAGCGTAGCGGAGATTCTCTTCCGGGAGGGCCCAGGACATTCCCAGTCAAGGGAGGTATATATAAAGCAAGAAAGTGAATACACTGCGCAGAAGGCTCCTGCTCTATTGCCAGGGGTGAGTTCGAGCTTCGGGAATGCCTGGCGGCAATTATGGAGGAAATATTTCATCGGGGTGCTGCTCATCACCATCATAGCCGGCCTGATCAGCATCCCCGGTCCCATACTTTCGAATGCCGCCGATGAAGTCAGAGGGGGAGGGGTGCTGCTCGGGCTCATGGCGCTGATCTATATGCTTTTGCTCTCCAATCCCATCGAGTACGGCGCCGCATTCGCCTATCTCAGGGCTGCCAGAGACGACGATTTGAGGATCAAGGACATGTTTCAGGTCTTTCAAAACTACTGGAACGCCGTTCTAGCCAATATCCTCGTCGGCTTCATCGTCAGTATGGGAATTGTTATGCTCATAGTTCCCGGCATCATATTCGCCTGCCGGCTGGCCTTTACCTCCTATCTGGTGGTAGATCGAAAAATGGAGGTCATCCCCGCTGTAAAGGAAAGCTGGCGGATGACCAGGGGACATGCCAATAAGGTCTTCCTTATCGGCATGCTGTCCATTCCCATCGCCTTAGCCGGCCTGATCTGTCTCTTCGTGGGAATCATCATCTCGATCATGTGGATAGAGATGGCCTTCGCCTCGCTGTATCATGCGGTAAGCACCTTGGAAGAGCACTCGGGTCGGGAGGGTGCTATCCGGCCAGAGCCGGTGAGGAGTTAGCTCATTTCAGATCGCACTGATATTGGACCAAGCTTTTTCGTGCTACTCTCAATTTAAAATTTACACTTTGCAATTTGAAATGAGGTTTTTAAGGGGAAGGGTGGGGTACTGCTTACTGCCGACTGCTTACTGCCACTGGAGTGGTGTGGGGGGAAGTGTCCCCCTCGCTCCGGCCCGCATGGCGCTGCGCGCCACCGGCTGGCTATCGGCGGTGGGCCCGCCGATGCCGTTTTCCTTCACGTCAACCGGCACGCCAGCCTCGCGGTCCTCCGCTACCCCCTCTG
>CBDUWG010000183.1:0-4510 GCA_965370845.1 uncultured bacterium | reverse complement strand
ACTCCGAGCTCCCAGTTCCCAGCTCCGAGCTCAAGAAGCTCCGCGTTCCCAACTCGCTCAACTCTCTCAACTCGCTTAACTCTCTAAACAGAAAATGGGCGGGCGCCGAAAACCCCGATTCCAGAGGTGATGGGGTTACTTCCTCAGCTTCTGAGCGTGAGAAAGCTGTTTCAGACAATCGGCACCCGCCCAAGGCTAGGCTATCTACGATCTTTCCTCTTCCTACCGGCTGCTCTTGGGAGGTTCGGGGGGCTCGATATTTGTCAGGGGTGCGTCGAACTCGCCCACATAGTTGGAGTCGCCGGATTTGTTGCCCACGGCATCGGTGGCTTTGACCACGTAGTAGTAAGTAACCAGAGTGTCGCCCACTGCCCCCACATCCAGGTAGGTGGTCTCCGCTGCGGCGGCGATGGAGTCGCCCAAAAGGATCGGCACCAGACCACGATAGACCACGTAATGATCCACCCCCACATTGTCCTCAACCGGGCTCCACCACAGTCGTACGTCTCCGCTGAAGGACTTGGCCGCGGATTCAATGGCCACCGAGAGATCCTGCACATCCGTGGGGGCACTCAGATCGGCGATGGCGAACAGGCTGTCGCTCACATCCCAGCTCATGTTCAAGTGGGTGTCGTAGGCGACCGCTTTAACCACGGCGCTGTCGGAGAGCAGGGGCGGGACTATCCAGCTAAAGGGCGGTTTGTTATGCTCTCCCAGAGCGATGGTGTGCGGAAAGGTCCCTCCCCCGTCCAGGGAGAGATACAGGGATATCGAGCTGATGCCCGATGGGTCTGTGGCCGTCCAGTTGATATCCTGCTTGCTGTCCACATCCCAGACCTCGCCTCCGTTGGGCACGATCACCCAAACCAGCGGCGGGTCTTTGTCGCCCTGGAGCCAGTCGAGGATCCTCTCCATCAGCTCCTGGCGATCTCCCGCCGTGGGCACGGATTCGAAGGGAATGGCCATGAAGACCACCTGGTAAACGCTGTCTCCCTCTGCCGGATAGCGAAGCGCACAGTAGGTCTGCTTCCCGGGACCGGGCGGCGGCGCATCTCCGAAATCCGGAGGAGTTCCGTCCTTCGGCGGCCGCAGCGGCTCGCTGCTCTTGGAGGCGGTGATGTCAAAGATCGGCGCCGCCGAGGCATCCGAAACAATCTGGTCAGACCAGTTGTAGAAGGGATATGAGAGAGTGTAGCTCAGGGAATCGGTGATAGGATCACCGGGAATGCCCGCTACGGCGCTCACACCCACGTCGCTGATCCACGAGGAGACGTGCAGATAATTGGACGAGAAGGTGGTGGGCGAACCTATGTCGTACAGGTAGTCCTGGCTGGAGAGAAACAGGGTGCCTCCGCCGTCCAGGTAGGCCATCAGGTTGGCCTCGTCAGAGGAATTTAGGGTGCTGGTATAATCCTCCCCTGTGTTCCAGATCACGGTGATGTACTCCTCCATGACCTCCAGGCTGGCAGATCCTGTGCAGACATCATACTCAACAGCCAGCGCGTCAAGAGCGTTGGTGAAGTATGTCTCAAAGGGATCGCCGTCGTCGTCGTCCACAAACAGGATCTGCTTTATGCCGATGCGAACTGTGAAGGTATCCACGAAGGTGAAACCTCTGGCCTCACTCAAGGTGAGCTCCAGGGATGCCTGAGATGGCGTCGGACAAAGGGGATCCACGTAGATGGTGAGATCGGTCAGGGAGGCGATCTCATCTCCGGGATCCAGGTCGGGGAAACTGGTCTGGGCGGTGGTAACACTCACGTATGGATTCAGAGACACCAGGATCCCGGCGATCCCCGTGGCCCCTGCCCCTCCGCTGTTCTCGATGGTCACGGTCAGATCCACCGTCTCGCCGGGGTCGATCCGGCCATCCCCGTTGCCGCCTGCGCTGTCGTCGATCTCATTGGAGACATATTCCAGGATCGGGGCCCGCACCAGCTCGCTGAAGTATGAGTTCCAGACGGAGTCGCCATCGGTGCAGCTCAGCAGGAAATCGATCCTGTGGCCTTCCGGAGCGTCCATGTTCACGTCGAAAACAAAACCGCCGGTGCCCAGGGCCGAGTCGTCGGGGGCTATTGTTCCGTAGTCGTCCAGCGAATCGATGAGAGTTACGTATGGGTCGGCGATCTCCAGATAGAGGGCGCCACCGACCGTGAAGGCGGTGTCCACCCCGTAGTTCATCACCCAGAAGGGGGAAAGCTCGATGATCTCTCCCGGGTTGACGATGCCGTCCCCGTTCCCGCTGGAGCCTCCCAACAGATCATCGTCCACGTCGTGCTTGTAGCGCACCACGAAGGGTCCCTCCAGCGGCAGCACCGGAACTGACTGGGCATAGCGGTAGTAGTTGTACTTGGTGATGGTGACCAGCATGGTAGCGGGGACGGTCTGGGGCGTGATGGGTACGCTGACGGTGCTGCCGGTCCCATCGGCCGTGCCGATGATCTGCCCGTCCACGGTCAGGGCGATGACCGATCCCTCGTCGGCGGTGACCGGGAATGATGTGGCCCCGAGGTAGAGCACGCCGGGATAGCTCACCGTCAGGCTCTGCGGCACCTCCGAGTACAGGGTGGTGAAGGCATCGCCATGAGTGTGAAACAGGTGGTAGGTGTAGTCCTTGTAGCTGGGGTTGTAAGGCCAGCTGGAGGCCTGCAGGTAGTATTTCCCCGATGCATTGGCGAAACCGGGGCGCAGATCATCCGGCCCGGTGTTCTTTCCTGAAGGATAGCCCGGGTCGAACTCCGGCCACATGCAGTCATACATGCCCCAGACAAAGGTGTCGTTCACAAAGGAATAGGAGCTCTCGCTGGCCCCGATGAGCCCCAGAGCGCCATGCTCGATGCGATGGAACTTCTCCACGAAACACTCGCTGCCCCAGTTGTAGATGCCGGTGAGGCAGTTGATGGAGAAGACGAAGGGCAGCATGGTGTTGGTTAAATTGTCCAGGTCGGCGTTATCGTAATCGGGCTCACCCCATCCGGTCTCGCCCCCGTGATCCCGGTGCTGGATGATGAAGCACCCGGAGTTGATATCATTGTTCATCCGCGTGGCACTGGCCGCCCAGTCGGTGAGATGTTCCGGGGTGGCCGGGATGTAACCCAGCCCGCTGGGCCCGAAGTAGTCCACGATCATACTTGTGTTCGGGTTTGTGGACCAAACGCTGCCCGGGGTCCCGGAATAGATGGCGTACTCCCGTACAGGGGACTTGCCGTGCACGTTGGCCAGGAACCCGTAGATGACCTCCGAGCAGAGGATAAACCAACGGTCGTCCTGCCAGCCCCCGGCACACACCGGGTGGTCGTAAAAACCGGCGTCGGTATATGGGCTGCGCTCGTAGTCCAGGAACTTGTTGATCATCACCTCCAGATCGGAGTCATCCTGGGCACAGATCCTGGCGAAGTTCATCTCCGGCAGATCGTCCCCGTCCACATCGGCGTAGATGTTGTCCGAGACACAGTAGCTGTCCCAGACGGGCGAGGTGATACCATAGGCCTTCCCCGAGCCGGGATAATCGGAGAGCAGCAAGACGGCCACCGGCGGTATGTCCCAGGTGTTGTAGGCATTGTTGATCCAGCTCTCGATAGCCGATGCCGACGAGCCCGTCTCGTTAAGGGTGAACACCTCGGTGGAAATGCCCTGCAGGGTCCGCCAGTGCTTGATGGTATCGGCCCAGGCGATGAAATCGGCATCATCGGGCACGATTATCACGTACTCACAGCCGGTATCCTTGGCTCCCGGACGGTGGCTATAATCCACCTCCGACAGGGAATCGTAGTTGAGCAGGTTGGCCTGCAGCACCGGTTCCCAATAGCGACTGCGGTAGCGGTCCTCGCCGAAGCGGCCGTTGCCGTCCGCAAAGGTGATCCTGAGCCGCACGTCGGTGTATACCTTCAGCTCCCTGGCCACGGGATTGTATTGAAAGGGGGTGATGCCCACGATGACCGCGTCCACGCCGCGCATCTTCAGCGGCCGCGACAGGGCTATGGGCTCCCCGGGAAAAAAGGTGCCGGCGCCGTAGATGTCCGCATCCTTACGGTATACCAGCGGCGAGTCGTCATTTTCCCGGGGTATGGGCGGCGCCGGGGCGATGTTCATGTCCCGCAAAATTTGGCTGCGGGTCTCCACGATCTCCAGCCTTGCCGTGGCCCCTTGCGGAAGAGCGATGTACCTGCCGGTGCCGGGCAGATTGGGCGCACCCTCGTCGTTGGGCAAAAAGACACCCGGGATGGCTAAAATCTGCATGGTCTCTCCCTCGATGTCCACCTCCTCGATGCTCAGCGAGCCCATGGAGTAAACGATCTCCACGCCGTTATCCCTCTGGGAAACAATTTGAAAGCCCGGCTCACCCCAGTTGTCGCCAAAGGTCATCGTTTCGGCCGCGACGGTGCCGGAGATGAGCAGGCAGAGAAAACCCAGCAGCAGAACGTGGCCTTTCATCGCTCTCACGACTACCTGGTTCATAAAACCCTCCTCTGGAAATGATTGCTGAGAAAAAGGATGCACCTATTCCCCG
>CBDUWG010000182.1:0-4511 GCA_965370845.1 uncultured bacterium | reverse complement strand
AAATGTTCGAATAGGGTATTATCATAAAAAGTATCCCCCCGTCTTGGTACCCCAACAGGGGGTCGATTTTTTGTGGCGAAATTGGATTCAAAAACACTCGTGCTACGATTCTGCTACAGTTTTGTGTCCAATAGTGTCCATTTATGTCCATCTATGTCCCTCAAACCAATTCTAATAACACAAAATAAAAAAGGGGATTGCATAAGTTTCAACAACTTAGGCAACCCCCTCTTTGGGGATTAGAAACCCATTGTTCTATCCAACTGAGCTACAGGCGCACAGTTAAAGACAGCGCTATTCCTGATTCGTAAAACTTTTCCAGCCTAAAAACTTTCCTTATAACATTTTGGTCGGGGCGAGAGGATTTGAACCTCCGACCCCCTGCTCCCAAAGCAGGTGCGCTTACCGGACTGCGCTACGCCCCGTTTGTTGCCAACAATATAGCATCTTGCTGATTTCCTGTCAAGCTTAACCTTAAGAAGATGGACATCTATCCTGTCGGAGAAGCTCCCGCAGCAGTACTTTCGCCTTTTGCAACGCCTTCGCCCGGTGGCTGATACGGTTTTTCTTGCTCTGTTCCATCTGAGCTAATGTCTTATCACAATACTCTGCTTGAAAAATGGGATCGTAGCCGAAGCCTCTTTCCCCTTTTCTTTTATCGATTATCTTCCCCTCACAGACACCTTCGAATACGTGAGCTCTTTCTCCAGGCTTCATGATGACCACCACCGATCGAAATCGAGCGGTCCGTTCACCGTCGGGTACATCTCTCAATAGACGCAGTACTTTCTCAACGTTCTGCTCATAGGTGGCCCTCTCTCCGGCAAAGCGGGCCGAGCGAACGCCCGGTTTTCCCGCCAGGGCATCTATCTCCAGGCCAGTATCCTCGCTCAGAGTGAGGCGACCGGAGAGTCCGGCGGCATGTTGTGCTTTGATCATGGCATTCTGGCAAAGCGTCTCTCCATCCTCTTCCACCTCAGGCACATTAGCAAGCTGATCCAGTTTGATGAACTCGATGCCATTCAGATCCTTGAGGATATCCAATATTTCCCTAATTTTGTGACTGTTACGCGTGGCCAGAACCAACTTCATTCTCACCTACCCCAACCTTCAGAGCTTTCTTATGTATGGCGATGAACTGCCGCATAGATAATCCTGGCTTTTCACAGCTCTATATAAACCGATCTCTAGGCGTGTTCTAGATAATTCTGGCTGTGTTCACTTTCCGAAGCCGATTCGGTAATCTTTTTGCGGGACTATGTTCCGAAAATATCACCTCAATCGATATTCACGCGAACCACGTCGGCCAGCGTGCTTTGCAGAAATCTCTCGCCAATCTCCAAAAATCTGCGCGGCATATCCGTTACGAAAAAATGATGTTTCGGCGATTCGGTGAGATCACTAATAAGATCTTTCCGCCCCAGCAATTCCTTCACGCAAGCTGCCGTTGCCCAGGCGGAATCCACGAGTCTAACATCCGACCCCATTACCTTCTGTATAAGCTCCTTAAGCAGAGGATAATGTGTACAGCCTAGAACCAGCGTATCTATCTGGCACCGACACATGGGAGACAGGTACCTTTCAGCCACCTGGGCCGTTAGCGGATCGTCGATCCAACCCTCTTCGGCCAAGGGGACAAAGAGAGGACAGCTTTTGGCAAAAATCTGGATCTTTTTATCAATCGCTTTGATGGCCTTTTCATATGCCCGGCTGTAGATGGTGCTGTCGGTCCCGATAATTCCCACCCTCCCATTTCTGGTGGCGGCCACGGCGGCCCGTGCTCCGGGCTCGATGACCCCCTCTATGGGCAGTTCAATTTGACGATGCAAGAGGCCCATGCTGTTCGCCGAAACGGTATTGCAGGCTACCACGATCAGCTTAACCTGCTGCTCCACCAAGAAGCGGGCATCCTGCAAAGCAAACTTTTGGACCGTCTCCTCCGACTTGTTCCCATAGGGCACTCGAGCCGTATCCCCGAAATAGACGATCTGCTCGTGGGGCAATTGCCTAAATAGCTCCCGGACGACGGTTAATCCTCCGATACCGGAGTCAAAAACGCCGATGGGCCACTGTCTGATATGTTCAGAGTTCACAGCCATCTCCGGTTATAATCCCTCGTATTTTTCCTTAAAAGCCCTCACGCTTTCGTAGAGCGACTCAGCTATTTTCTGTCGGAACCAGCGTTTTTTCAACAGAGCTTCCTCTTCAGGATTGGAAATAAAAGCCGTTTCCACCAGAACCGCCGGCATGTAAGCACCGTTGAGAACGTAAAAAGGTGCTTGGTTCACCCGTCTGTTTCTTGTGTGTAGTTTATTGTCTAATTCACTCTGGATGATCCCGGCCAGATATTCACTCTCCTGGTGAAACTCGTTCTGAATCATGTCGTAGAGGATAAAATCCAGATCGCTCATGCCAGACACCGAGAAGTCCGGCCGCTCGAACCTCAGCGAGGAGTTCTCCAAAATGGCAGCAGCCCTTCCGGCATCGTTCTTTGCCTCAGCCAGAAAGAAAGTTTCAAACCCATTTGCACCCCGTTTCTTGGAAGCATTTGCGTGAATGCTTAGAAAAAGATCCGCGCCTTGAGCATTTGCCATCTTCGTCCGCGCACTCAGGGAGATGAAGGTGTCATCGTCCCTGGTCAGGATAACCTTCATGCCCAGTCTTGTTTCCAGAAGTTTGGCCAACCTCTGGGCGACATCCAGGACCACCACTTTTTCCTTAAGTCCGGTAACCCCAATAGCGCCAGGATCCTTACCGCCATGGCCGGGATCCACGACCACCACATCCACTGGATTTCGAGCCATATCCTCCTCGAACCCCCGGGCCTTAATAAGACCCTCCGCCGAGTTCCAGACGACAGATGGCTCCTTGCGCAGGCTGAGAAGAATTCGGTGCGGCTCCGTACGTTTATATGCTTTGTAACTTATGGCCTGCTTGTCCAATTTGAGGGAAATCTGGGCACAATCGGGAAATTGATATGCTCTAACCTCTTGAACTTGTCCAATCCTCTCCAGGGAGTTAATCTCGCTGGGGCGAAGGGTGCCGCCGAAAATGCTCAGATGAAGCCAGTTGGGCCGACTGGTGCTCAACTCGAACTCCAGGGGCTCCGAGAGGATGGCGCTCACCAGGGTGCCATTGGACTTAGGGCTGATGTTCACCTCGTGGATATTATGCTCGCTGAGAGTGACCTTTAGTGTTTTCTCCTGGGCAGTCCATTTCAACTCCTCCGGCAAAATCCCGTTAATCAAAGGAATAAAATACTCAATGGGAACCAGAATCCCTTTAATCCCGTACCGCGTCTTGAACTGCATTTTGTAACGTTTGTCATCCACCACCACCACAGGGTTTCTAGCCGTAATTTTTACTTTGCGTCCCCCGATGACCAAGACCATTTTTTTAGTCTCCGGGCGCCAGAATTGTCCGCAACCTAATATCCTGGCCAGATCATCGATGGCAACATATACTTCCCCATCGATTACGGTGGAGCCCAGAGTGCTTGGCGGGCGCTGCTGCCCAAAATCAACTCGAACGGCCGCCTGGGCCCAGTGCGGCATAACTATCAGCAAAATAGGGAACACAAACCGACGCAGATGTAAATACATGTGTCAACGGCCTCCCTTGGAACGTCCCAGGGTTCTGTCCTTCAAGGCCCTCTGGATAGCCCTTTCTGCCTCCCGTCGCTCAAGATCAGCCCTTTTGTCGTAACTCCTCTTCCCCTTCCCCAGAGCCAGCTCAACTTTCACCTTTCCCCTGGAAAAATAGAGCTTCAGGGGAACAATGGTGAACCCTTTTTCGGCCGTTTTGCCCAGTAGCCTTTTTATTTCACGACGGTGCATCAACAGCTTCCGTGTTCTCCTGGGATCGGGGTTGTAGTGGCTGCCTTTCTCATAAGCGGTGATGTGCACGTTGTAGAGAAAAAGCTCTCCCCTCTCCACTCTGGCGAAGCTGTCCCTTAAACTGGCTCTTCCCATCCGCAATGACTTTACTTCACTTCCGCGAAGCTCTATGCCGGCTTCCATGGTTTCAACGATATTATAATCGTGGCGGGCCTTGCGATTTGTCGCTACTATCTTGATTTTCATAATATGAACATTCCTGAGGTTCAAAAAGGTTATTTTCTTGTCAAAAATAGCATATTTGCCCACTGTGAGCAAGAAAAATCTTGACAGAAGCTCGGGCTTTCTATATTTTAAACAATGCGTAGATGAAAGTGGAAAGTTCTCTATAAAAAGTGCCGAAGTGGTGGAATTTGGTAGACGCGCTGCGTTCAGGGCGCAGTGGGTGTATGCCCGTGCGGGTTCGAGTCCCGCCTTCGGCACCAATAATAAAAGCACTCAGGCAACTAATTGTCTGAGTGCTTTTTTATAGACTCCTGAAAGTAATCTGTGTGTGCTCTGAAAGAAAGACCGATCCTTGATCCTAGATCCTGGATAAAGGCTAAGACAATGCAAAAATCGAGACTCGAAACTCGTTAAAAGAAAAAACCGATCCTTGATTATAGTTTTGAGAGT
>CBDUWG010000181.1:0-4514 GCA_965370845.1 uncultured bacterium | reverse complement strand
TAATCCATGGCCAGGCTACCCCACAGATAGCCACGCACAATACACTCAAATCCTATATTGGTGAGCTCTTTTTGTATCATGATATGTGGACTGGGCGAATAGAGCAGAGCGTTGGGGACTATGTCTTTTGTCTGTTCGAACGACCATTTGGCGATAGCGTTGAGCACGCTGCCTTTATAGGGGATTGCCCTGTCCAGAACGACATCAAATACAGAGACTCTGTCCGATGTGAACATGACCAGTACGCGCTCGCCTCGAGAATCCCGTGTGCTGAAGGTGTGCCGTACCTTTCCTTCTGTCCCCTTTCCCAGCTCGGGGATTTCGATCTTTTCCAGCACGTTGTCTAGATTTTGGGAGACTTTTTTTCGAATGACTTTGCCGCTGGTCATTTTTCAGCTAATCTCTCACGATCGTTTGATCCATTTCTCGACCGACCGAGACAATGGCCACGGAGGATTTCGTGAATTTTTCGAAGTCAGAGATGGCTTTCTGCAAGCTTGCCGGCAATTGCTGGGAGCACTTTACAGAGCTGATGTCCCGGTAGCCCTCATACTGGTTATATGCCGGGCTTACGCGCCGCAGGAACGCTGATTCAGTATTGAAAGTGCTCTGTTTCGTCGAACCATCGATGTATCCGTAACAGACGCTGAAATTCCTGGCACCGGCGATGGCGTCTGTTTTCGTCAAGATGATTTTTGAGGTGGCGTTTATCTTGATGGCATATTTTGCTGCCAGGGCATCGGTCCAGCCCGTTCTTCTGGGCCTGCCGGTGGTGGCGCCGTATTCTGCGGCGGCGAGCCTGATCCCGACACCCTGTTGGAGAGGATCTGCTGAATTCATCAGATCTCGAATTTTTTCGTGTTTTGTGTCGTAATGGATTTTCCCATTCTCCATCTCATAGGGGATTTCATGTTTTCTCAGCTCGATCTCCTGTGTGATCTCCACATCCTGGCAGTATTTTTCCGAAGCGGTTGATCCCAGCTCTGTGGGGAAAGGACCGCCACCAACGCGGGTCATGAAAGGAAATTTGACGGTACCAAGGGGGAGGTCAATGGCTTTGGCAGACAGGCCAACACCCGCTGCCGTGCCGTTTAAAGAAGAATCAGAGGAGGTCACATAGGGATAAGTGCCGTGTTCTATGCTTAACAATAATCCCTGGGCGCCCTCCAGGAGTATTTTCTTACCCTGCCCGATGAGTTTCTGTATTTGGGCGACCGTATCTCTGACCATCGGCTTAATTCTGCGGGCAAGAGGCGCGATGTGGGAGGTGATTTTCTCGACATTGGGGTCCTGCTCCGGGTAAAAGAGCATTGCTTTTTTTATCTTGCTGGCCAGGATGTCCTGATCGAACAGATCGCTGACCCTGATGCCGCAGCGGGCGATTTTATCGGCATAACACGGGCCGATTCCCTTGCCGGTGGAACCTATGCCACCGTTTTTCTGCGGCTGATTCTGTACCCTGTCTCTGGCCACGTGATAGGGCATGATGACGTGGGCGTCTTTGCTGATCATGAGGTTGTTATAGCTTATCCCCTCGTTTTCTAAGTCGTCGAGTTCCGCGGATAGCACCTGAAGATCCAGAACCATGCCGTTCCCTAAGATGTTTATTTTCCCAAGATTATCATAGGCGATTCCCGCTGGTAGCAGATGGAAAGTTCTCTCTTTTCCATCTCTCACAACGGTGTGGCCGGCATTGTTTCCACCGGTTCCCCGGGCAATGACATCTGCCCATTCAGATGCGAAGTAGTCTGAGAACTTGCCCTTTCCGGTATCTCCCCACTGATTGCAGATGATGGCTATTGTTTGAATGTCCTTCAACAGGCGGCTTAAAGACACGGTGTGTTTGCTCCTCTGCACTTAACCTGCGGGTTTACCTTTAGTTAAATCTCTCTTTGCCGATCAGGCCGGGAGCGCAGGAGAATTTGCGTTTTTTGAAAAACCGGTAATTTCTACAAAAGCGTATTTTTCAATCGCTTATGCTGCACCCTCCTTCTCCTGACAGCGTTGCTATCTTTCGTGTATAGTATATACCGCCTTGACCGAAATCTCAACAGCTTTTTTCACTCATTTGAAAAATTCTCCTTTTTTCTGTAGATTCTGACCCTATATTTGGCAGAGTATCGTTGCGCACCCGGGAGACAAAGGGTACCTGCGCATAGCGATCCGCCCATCATCTGGTCACAGGAAAGCAGGGGTTTCTTTGGTGCAGGCCCGGTAAAACGATGAATATAGCTTGCTTTCTGGTATGAAAAGCGCATAATTTATTGAGCTGCGAACAGAATTGGTGAGAGTGGAGGAAATTTCAGCCAGATGGTAAAAAAAGCACAGATCTCCAAAAAACCAGTGCCTCGTGTGGCGGAACAGTTCGCACCCAGGCTCCTGGTCTGGTATTCGGATCACGGCCGGGATCTGCCCTGGCGGCACACGCGGGATCCGTATCACATCCTGGTATCAGAGGTCATGTTGCAGCAGGTCCAGGCGGGACGGTCTCTGCGTTACCTGGAGAGTTTTATGGAGGTTTTTCCAGATCTCAGGACCCTGGCTGAAGCGCCCCTGGACCGAGTTCTGAAGATGTGGCCGGGGATGGAATATCACGCCAGGGCCGGTCATCTCCACGCGGCGGCGCAGATCATTCTGAAAGATCACCAGGGCCAGGTCCCCTGCGGGCTGGAGGCCCTTCGAGACCTTCCGGGAGTGGACTACAACGCTGCGGCTTCCGTGGCCAGCTTGGCCTGCGGCGAAGCCTGGCCCGTTCTGGCCGGCAATACCATCCGGGTTCTGTGCCGTGTATTCCAGCTTCAGGCTGACCCGCGAAGTCACGCTCAGCACGGGCGCCTGTTGGATCTGGCCAAAACCTTGCTGCCAACCGAACAGGCCGGTTCATTCAACCAGGCTATGATGGACCTGGGAGCCCTGATCTGCCGCCCCTCGGATCCTCAGTGTCCCCGATGTCCCCTCTCGACCATCTGCGAGGGTTTTGCCTCCGGCGATCCGCTCAGTCTGCCCCGCCTTTCTCCCCGCCAGCCGCGCCCCCACTATGACGTCGCCGCGGGGATCATCTGGCGGGGCGAGCGGTTTCTCATAGCCCAGCGGCGCCCCGGCGGGTTTCTGGGCGGGTTGTGGGAGTTTCCCGGAGGGAAGCGGGAACAGGGGGAGTCACTGGAGCAATGTTTGCGCAGGGAGATCATGGAGGAGCTGGGTATTCGCATCCGGGTTGACGGTCCATTTATGAGCTTGAAGCATGGCTATAAACATTTTCGGTTTACCCTGCACGCCTTCCAGTGTACCTACCTGAGAGGGCGGCCCCGCACCATAGGATGTGCTGCCTATCGGTGGATTCAGATTGAAGAGCTGCAGAATTATGCCCTGCCGCGGGCAGATCAGAAACTGGCGGCGGTGCTGAGAACCAGGGTGCGCCGCTGAGGTTTTCACCACTTCAGAAGGAGGTGTTCGACATGAGAAAGAGCTGGTGCACCGTGGCTGTTCTACCAGTTCTCTTCCTGCTGGCTTTCCTCGCTCTGTCCTGCTCGCCGAAGCCAACCAGCGTGATCCAATCTTACGAGGAGGCATACAACGGTCACGACTTGCCAAAACTGCTGTCTCTCTGTGCGCAAGATGTGAGCTTCGAGGTGGTCGGACAGATTTCGCTTCAGGGACATAAGCAGTTTGGAGACCTGGCAGAGCATGATTTCGCCTTGAACGTCCAGATGATCTTTAGCCAATACAGCACCCGGGGCGATTCGGTGATATGCCAACTGGTGGAGGTAAATGACTGGCTCAAGACCGCAGGTATTGCCCAGGCCCGCTATTCCGTGACCTTCGTGGTCGAAGATGGTCTGATCGAATCTGCGAGAGCCGAACAGCACTCCGATAGTGAGCGGGTTATTAAGGAAGTGCTCGATCCCTTTGTGGAGTGGATTTCTCTGAAGAGACCAGAAGCCTCGGCGGAGATGATGCCGCAGGGCGCATTTGTGTACAACGCAAAGAACGCGAAGAAAAGCCTGTCCCTGCTGCGGGAATGGAAACAGCTGAACGAGCGAGAGGCAAAATCGCCGGGCTGGAAAAGAGTGGGAGGAGATTGATCTTTACCCCTCTGCCGCGTTTTATCGCCTGGCGCGTCATGAAAGAGTTTGCCGCGTCAGCACAGTTGTCTTTTTTACCGCAATAGAGAGGAACTTCCCCTGGAAGATTTGATCATCAGACCGGCCAGGCCCTCAGATCGGGAGGCCGTAGTTTCCTTCAGCGCCAGGATCTGGGATGGTTACGATTATCTGCCGCGGGTCTGGGATCAGTGGCTGGCTGAAGCCCGGGGGGCTTTTTTAGTGGCCGAGCTGAATGGCCGGCCGGTGGGGACAGATAAGATCACGGTGCTGGCGCCGGGAGAGGTATGGCTGGAGGGGCTGCGGGTCGATCCCCACCACCGGGGCAAGGGGATCGCCCGGGCTCTGAGCCGCGAGGCCATACAAAATGTCAGGAAGTTGAGACCGTCATCGGTTCGCTTTTCCACCGTGGTA
>CBDUWG010000180.1:0-4526 GCA_965370845.1 uncultured bacterium | reverse complement strand
TGCAGCCACTGCCGAGGGAGCTAAATCGCAACTGGTGCCCTACAAAGTAGAGGAAAAAATTAAATCCATGGAGAAAGTGGACACCCCCCAGGCTCACTCTGTGGAGCAGGTGACCCAGTTTCTTGATATCGACGCCAGGCGGCTGGTAAAGACCATCCTCTATCGCTGCGACGAGCAATTAGTTGCCATACTAATCCGCGGCGACCGGGAAGTAAATGAGGCCAAGGTGCGTCGCATCCTGGGCTGCAGCACATTAGAGATGGCCACCGCGGAGGAGATTCTGAAGATCAGCGGAGCTCCGGTGGGATTTTCCGGACCTGTGGGTTTGAAAGGGGTGCAGATGATCGCCGACCTTTCCCTGAAGGGGCTGGAAAACATAGTGGTAGGGGCCAACGAGGACCAGTGCCATATGATCAACGTCAATTTCCCACGTGATTTTGCCGTTAAGCGCTTCGAAGACCTGCATCTGACTCAGGCAGGAGATCTGTGTCCATCCTGCGGAAAAACACTGACCTCTCGCCGGGGGATAGAGGTGGGGCAGATCTTCAAACTAGGCGCAAAATACAGCAAGTCCCTGAAGGCCAAATTTTTGGACCAGAATGGGAAGGAGAGCCCATTTATTATGGGCTGTTATGGCATAGGCATCACCCGGACGGTGGCCGCGGCCATTGAACAACATCATGACCAGGACGGAATTATATGGCCTATGGCCATCGCGCCATACCAAGTGTTGATCCTGCCGCTGAACGTGTCTGATGAGATGACCATGGCCGCAGCAGATGGATTCTATAAGCAGCTGGTCGATTCCGGGTTGGAAGTGTTGTTGGATGACCGAGACGAGAGGGCCGGATTTAAGTTCAAAGACGCAGATCTCATTGGCATTCCCCTGCGGCTTACGGTAGGAGAGAAATCGCTTAGCCAGGGCAAGGTGGAAATGAAGCTTCGTCGACAGGATCAGGTAATTAAGGTTGACCGGGATAAGGCGGTTCCAATGATCCGGGAGATGATTTCAGAAGAACGTCTGGCCAGCGAGAAGTCCTGAGGAATAATCAAGTTTTTTCTTGCATTTAATGTTTGAGTAGGGTATATTTATCAATTACGAGTGGGTTGATACCCACTCTTTTATGTATTAACACCTGAGTGTGAACTCTGGGAGATGGGTAAGTGGTTCTTTCTGAAATTATTGAGCAAATCAGAGAGATCGTTAAACCTGTCTTTGAGGGAACACCCATAGAATTACTGGAAGTGTACTTTCTGGTGGAGCGAGGCAGACGAATCCTGCGCCTGTTCATCGACAAACCAGGTGGTGTAGACCTATCCGATTGTACAGAGGTGAGCAGAGAGATTTCAGCCTTGTTGGAAGTGCACAATGTAATTAACCAGAGTTACACCGTTGAGGTTTCCTCGCCGGGAGTGGACAGACCTCTAAGTGAGCCGTCAGATTTTCTAAGAAACCTGGGCCGCCTGCTTAAGGTGACCGTTTACAAATCCTCCGGCGATACGCAGAAAATAGTAGGTAAGCTGGTTTCCTGCAGGAATGCGGAGATCACCCTGGAAGTGAACGGCAAAGAGATGTCCTTCGCTCTTGATCAGATCGTGAAGGCTAAGCTAAAACCGAGATTTTAGTCTTCATGGGAGGTTTCAGTATGGATTACGAAGTTCTAGAGGCTCTGGGTCAGATAACCCGAGAGAAAAATGTGGATATGGATCTGGTCTTGGAGACACTGGAGGCAGGATTGAAATCTGCGGCCAAGAAGAAATTTGGTACATCGGATCACATCAAAGTGTCCATCGACCGAAACACCGGGGAAATCGCCATCTCGGCCACAAGAGAAGTGGTTAAGGAGGTGGAGGACAAGGTTCTGGAAATTTGCCGGGAAGATGCCAGGCTCATAGAACCCAAGGCCAAAGTAGGTCAGGTGATTGAGGAAAAACTGGACTTTCATGATTTTGGGCGCAATGCCATCCAGGCTGCCAAGCAGATTTTGATCCAGCGCATCAGGGAGGCGGAGAGAGAGAAGATCTTCGTCGACTATCAGGATCGTGTTGGCGAGATCATCACCGGCACCGTCCAGCAGGTGGACAGGGGCAATTTGATCATAAATCTGGGCCGACCCGAGGGGATAGTGCCCGTAAAGGAACAGATGCGCCGGGAGCGTTATCGTCAGGGAGACACACTGCGCGCCTATTTGCTGGATGTGCAGAAGACCACCAAGGGACCGCAGATCATTCTTTCTCGAACACACCCGGGGTTTTTAGAGAAGCTCTTCGAGATGGAGGTTCCGGAGATATACGAGAAGATCGTGGAAATAAAAGCCATTGCCCGGGAGGCCGGTGACCGATCCAAGGTGGCCGTGGTCTCGAATGATGCCCGCGTAGATCCCGTGGGGGCCTGCGTGGGCTTGAGAGGAATTCGCGTTCAGAACATCGTGCGCGAGTTGAGCAACGAGCGGATCGATATTGTTCCCTGGAGTTCAGATCAGGGTATCTTTGTCACCAAAGCCATCAGCCCGGCAAAGGTCTTCAAAATCGAGCTGGATGGAAGAGAACACAAGATGATCCTCATTGTGGATGATGACCAGCTATCTTTGGCCATAGGACGTGCTGGCCAGAATGTCAGGTTGGCGGCAAAGTTGACCGGCTGGAGGATAGACATCTTATCCCGGGAGGAATACACGCGGCGTGCCGAGGAAATGGCCATAATGCGAGTGGACATCTCCAAACTGAAGGGTGTGGGAGCCAAGTTGGCCCAGGAGCTGAGGAAGATCGACGTGGAAAGTGTTCAGGATCTGGTAAAGCTGGATTTGGATAAATTCTTGCAGGTGCCTGGAGTTGGATCTTCCACTGCCCAGAAATTGCTCAAGGCTGCTAAAGAAAGGTTGGCAGAGGTTGCAGAAGAGCGTTTGAAGGTCCGCCAGAAAAAGGCAGAGGTGGAAGAGACGGCCGCCGGAGAGATGGCCGACATACAAGTAGATATCTCCAAGCTTAAAGGAGTGGGCTCCAAGATGGCCCAGGAGCTGAGGAAGATCGACGTGGAAAGTGTTCAGGATCTGGTAAAGCTGGATTTGGATAAATTCCTGCAGGTGTCTGGAGTTGGATCTTCCACTGCCCAGAAATTGCTCAAGGCCGCGAAGGAAAGGTTAGCAGAGGTTTCGGAAGAGCGGTTGAAGGTCCGCCAGAAAAAGACAGAGGTGGAAGAGACGGCCGCCGAAGAGATGGCCGATGTACAAGTAGATATCTCCAAGCTCAGAGGAGTGAGCTCAAAACTGGCCCAGGAGCTGAGGAAGATCGGCGTGGAAAGCGTTCAGGATCTGGCCAAGATCGAGCGGGAACTCTTATTACAGGTGCCGGGGATTGGCAATGCCACCGCAAGGAAGCTTCTGGAAACGGCCAAGGAGGGGCTTAAGCAGTTGGCGGAGGCGCGTTTGCAAGCCCTTCAGGCAGTTGAGATAGCTGAAAATGAGCAGGAAAAGCTAACGCAAGAGGATGTAACTGATTAGGGGACAGGGAAAAAATCCAGATCATAATTCACAATAATAATTCTCAAGAAAACAGATGAGACCCTCACGGATCGGGGAGTGTTGAAAGTGCCGAAACGGAGAATTTACGAGGTAGCAAAGCAATTCAAAGTGTCCAGTGAGGCGCTTGTGTCGTTGCTCAAGGGCCTCAAGTACGATGTTCGCAGTCATATGAGCATCGTGGATGAGAAGATGGAGGCTGACATCCGCAAAAAGTTTGAGAATGAGAAAGCGGAGGTCAGAAAAAGAGACGAGCGCAAGCGTGAAAAACACAAGGAGATCGCTAAAAAAGAGGAAATCGAGAAGAGAAACAAGAAAAAGCGTAAACGGGAGAAATCAAAGAAGAAAGCGCTGAAGCCGAGCCAGAAGAGGCGAAGGAGACATCGGGAACGGCCGGCCATAGACAAGCAGGAAGTGGCCGAGAGTGTGAAGAGAACTCTGGCCAGTATGGAGGGACGCAAACCTGCCCGTCGCCGTCGCAAGCGGGTAGTTAAGGGAGAGGGAGTTGAGGTAGAGGAAGGGAACGTTGTTCGAGTAAGCGAGTTTATTTCGGTAGCAGAGTTGGCCCATCAAATGGAATTGACCCCGGCCAAGCTTATATCAAAGTGTATGGAACTCGGTCTCATGGTGACCATTAATCAACGGCTGGACATGGACACCATTACCATGGTGGCTGACGAATTCGGCTACGAGGTGGAGCAGATAGAGGGGTACATCCTCGATGAGATTTTGGAGGAGAAAGGGGAGGTCAAGGAAGACCTGCAGCCCCGCGCCCCCGTGGTCACGGTCATGGGTCATGTGGATCATGGCAAGACCTCTTTGTTGGACTATATTCGAAAAAGCAATATCATTGCTTCAGAGCAAGGCGGAATAACGCAACACATCGGAGCCTATGAGATCCAGCTTCCCGCCGGTAAAATAACATTCCTGGATACACCCGGCCACGAGGCTTTCACGGCCATGAGAGCCCGGGGAGCTCAGATTACCGACATCGTGGTGTTGGTGGTG